>CAZIAN010000240.1:0-7328 GCA_964537355.1 uncultured Pirellulales bacterium
GTGGTTTTTTCGGGGCTTACCTCGACCGGCATATAAAAGGCTCCGGCAACATTTTTTATTTTAGAGCCGGGGGCATTGCAAACAGCCAGCATATAAATCGGCAACTGCATATCCAGGCCGTAGTGAAACTTTGACCAGCTAAATGACATATCTCTACGCTTGTAATCAAAAACAAGAGCAATATTTTCTCCGTCAACATCGGCAATATCAAGCCGATCAATTTTGCCGTCCAAAGACACTGTGCGGCTATCCGGCAGTGCAAGCTCATAATTACCGAGTGTTTCTAGGGCATCTTTGGCCCGACCAAACGAAATTTCCGAGAGCCTCGGCCTGAAATCTCCGGCCCTTACCATCTGCCCGACCGCTACAACACAATCCTCAAGAATTTCAGCGGCTGAACTGATAATATAGGCATTATGGGGCGAGCGGCTTCTGAAGTTAGAAATAAATGACTTCGTCTTAATAACCAGTTCTGTTTGTTCTTTGAGTATCTTGAGCAGCTCTCCGCTTTCAATCGTGGCAAAATCTTTCTTTTGTTTATTTAGAGCCTTTAACAAAGCATCCAGAACGCTATGATAAAAATCGCCCAGATCTAAAGGCTCAAACTTAAATTCTTTTCGCTGCTCCAATCGCAACGTGTATCGGGCAAAATATTGATACGGACAGGCGGCAAAAGTACTCAGCCTCGTCGCTGAGCTTCGTATCTGCCGGTCGAACAACTCTCCGACAACATCACTGCTCAAGCCAGCACAATTGTCATAGTTTATCGCAGAAAGAACGTTGGAACCTAATTCTGCAAGCTTCTCATCCGAGCAAATATCTTCTAATAATTCACCAAGACTTTCATTATCGCCAGCTTCAGGCTTGAAAGTATCCCTTCCAAGCCGAGTACACAGCAAATCCGCAAGCTCGGTTTTACTATGAACCTGTTCAATATTGATTTTCTCATTTGCGATTGATTCGGCATTAAGATTTTCAAACAGCGATTCGAGATGGTCTATGAATTGAGAGCGAGGCACGGCACCGCCCTTTTCATCCACCGAAGGATATGTAATGCACAGAAATTCTGACGGACGCGTAAATGCAATGTAGGCCAAATACTGGCGTTCGGTAAGTGTCTGACTTAGACTTAAGGCAGGGGCCAATTGGAAGCCAGCCGACTCTGCTTGGCTGCGGTCGTCATCGGTCAATATGCTGTCCGAAGCCAGCGGAACGGGAAACTGCCTTTGCGTAGCGCCAATTAAAAAGACCGCCTTTAAGTCGGGATGCCGGCTGCGCTCAATAGAGCCGACAAGGACCTGGTCGAGCTTCGGCGGAATGAAAGCCAAAGTTAACTGCGAAAAAGCTGCATTGATAATCGCAAAGAAATCCTCGGCTGTCATAGTTTGGCCGGCAAACACCTCGACAAGCTCGTCGAAAATATCTACAAGCTTGTTATGAAATTGCTGATGTTCATCAGCGGCACTTTCTATGTTCCTGTCGGCTTGCTCAATCCAATGAGCCATTGTTTCGGTCACCTTTAGCTCATCAAGAAAACTAAAAATAGATCGCGTGAATTCCTCAGCAGTAAGCATCTTTGTCTGATTGTCAACCGGAAAAAGACCATCTCGAAGTTTTAGTAAAGGGGCAATTGTTTTTAGCCGAATCTGGTTTATCCGCTGCTCGTCAAAGTGTTCTTTATCCTTACCTGCAAAGTTCCACTGTTTAGGCTGAAGCCAGTCGCCGCCGGTTATGCCAAAGGCAACACAGTAATTTTCCAGCAGGTCGATATCGTATCGTTCCACAGGTACAAGGTCGGTTTTAAGACAGGCGAAAATATCGAAGTGTGAAAAGCCTCCCGTGACCGCCTGAAGGGCCGAGCAAATAAGCTGAATAACAGGATGCTGGTTCAAAGGCCTTCGTTTATCAATAAAAAACGGGATTCCATAATCCTCAAAATACGCCCTTACATAATGTTGATAATTATCGATGTCCGAGGCGATAACGGCAATATCACGATACCTGTAGCTTTTTTCTTTGACCAGTTCGAGTATCTGCCTTGCAACGAAGCCGACTTCAGCCCGTTCGTTCGGAGCCGATATAATGCGAATATTATCCGCCGAGTCAAGTCTGGACGGTTCAAACTCAAATATATTACGCTCGATATGAGCAAGAGGGTCACTTGCAGAAAATCTCAGGGCCTGTTCAAGAATTATCGGCCCGGTCATTTTGAGTTTGCATTTTTTTACCCTGCCGACAAGCTCGGCGTACGTGCGATGTGTCGGATAAAATAAATCAACCGGGTCAATTTCCTGGGCTGAAGGATTAGTTAAATCAATCTTCGCAGGATCCAGGCAAAAGGCAATTTGTGCATCCGCGACCACCTTGAGCAGCTCTGTAAGGACCTCAAGCTCGGCACCGGTAAAACCTGCAAAACCATCAACCCACAACTTCGCTCCTCTCGCCAAAGTTGACGACGAGACCGCCTTGCAGGCTTGCATCAGTTGAATATCGGGGTCAAGATAATCAGTTTCAATGAACTTTAAGTATTCTTCTAAAATCAGGCCTATATCGGTGAATTTCAGGATTGTTAGATTATTACGCTCGTCTTTTGCCAGAACGCTGAGCAATTGGCTAATATCATCCGGGGTCTTTGCATACTGGTGCAGCTCTGCAATATTTTGGGCTATTTGCTGAGCCAGACCGGGCCGGGGCGCCGAGGCGTCGAAGATTTTCAATTTACTTTTATTGTCCCGCAGGAGCCGGTGGACTATCATCTGCCGGCCAATGCGCGACAGGGCCGGCCTGGCTGTATTCTTGCCTGACAATAAAAACTGCAAACGGTCGAACGAAAGCACATTTAATCTGTTGTAGCCGGCTATTCGTTCATCGCCTAAAATAGCACGTTCAGCCTGATAGGTGGCCTGCTCGGGAACCAATAGAATCAACTGCTGCCCGCCCAGGGCCAGCAGTGCATTAACGATAGAATTTATGCAATAGCTGGTTTTACCCGTACCGCTTCTGCCGAGAATAAACTGAACCGCCATAAGAACAATCCCTGATTCGAAAGTTACTCTTTTGTGCTCTTTTACCACAATCAGTGATTGTTTTCAATTGTCATAGAAAGACTAATTATTTCTTTCTGCCGGGCCTTAATTGGGTTGTGTGCCTATATAGCCCGGATCACGCGGCTGGGTTGGGGCCGAACCGAATCGTTCCCTAATGAGAATCTGTATTTGGCTTTCATTAGGATATGTAACTACAGTAAATGATTCAAGTTTATATTCGGCTTTGGACTGGAGTTTACTATACCATTCTGTCCTTTTAGGTAAGTTAGTATCCTTATCCCCAAAAATCCGCCACTTCCTTAACTCAATCGCACCGGAAGCGGTATTTTTTTCAGGCCAGGTCAGGTCATAAACCTTAGTGCCGGATACGGCAGCTTCTATTTCTGAATCATCCAGGCGAGTCCACCGGGCACCGGGAATATCGCTTATCTTTGAAAATGGTACCAAACCGAACCTCTGAAGTGACGCTTGTTTAACTTTGGCAAGCATTTCTCCGGACAGTATTTGTGTCCTGACCGAATCAGAAGATAAATTCTTTGTCATTTTAACATTGTTTTGAATGTCCCACAAAATAAGCTGCTCGCCTATCCTGAACATATCTATATTTAATGCCTGTGAGACCCACTCGATTTGTTTCGGTTCATTCACAGGAGGTTCAAACGTTGTAATACAGATATTATCAACCGTCCCCATGGCTTGATAAATCTCATCGAGCCCAACATCTGTGGTTAACATGTTAAAGAACAAAGCAAAAATCACAAGAATAACAGCGGCAACGGCAGCCAGCTCTACAATTCTTATTCTCAGAGTTTTCGGCCGGGCACTGGGCCCGACGTGGAATGACTGCTCTCGAGCAGATTTTTCAAGTGCGACAAAAGCATCATCAAGAATACGCTTGTCCGTCTCGGGGCGTGTGGTTATATGCAATTGTTCGACTGCGCGTTCTATATTGTCCGCGGAATTCATTATTTCTGCTCTCCTCTTAAAATTGTCCGCAGTTTATCAAGCCCATAGCGATATCTGCCCTGAACCGTATTCATAGGGATATGCTGCATTTCAGCTATCTCCTTAAATTTCATTCCTCCGTTGAGGTGCAGGATTATTGTCTCCCGCTGTTCCAACGGAAGCTGGAGTAATGCATCCGCCGTTAGCTGCAATTGCTCGGCCAACACAGCCGACTGCTCAGGACGATTCAAATCCGATTTGATTTGCCCTGCTTTGTCGAGTTCAACTGTGTGGTGCTTTTTTTTACGGAATCTGTCCCGTACACGATTAACAATACTGCTTATCAGATAGCTCCTAAGACTCACCCTCAGTTCAAGCTTTCCAGCACTGGCGGCAAAAGAAACAAAAACGTCATGCAAAACATCCTCCGCAGCATTAGTATCGTGCAGTAATGAAGCGGCTATTGTAAGCAGTGTATCTTTATACTCCATATAGATTTGGCGCATGGCATCCTTGCTGCCTTGTTTGAGTTCCCCTATAAGACGCTTATCTTCCAGCATCTAAAGCCAATCCAATAAGGTTGATAATCAACCTTCACTATACATATGACGTTCCGGTTAGTATTTTAATATAAAAAATTTATCTCTTTCTGCCAGTTTTTTTTCAAAACGCGGGATAGGCCCTCTAAACCCGGAATTCCCAAATGGTTCACGAGAAAGAAACAGAAATTTGATTGTATTGAACTTATGGAGACCATACAGAAGACAACAGAGAAGTCTGCCGGGGTTGATATAGCCTGTTCCGGCGTGAACTATGGGGAGCTAAGCTGGGCGTCAATCCAGGCAGTCCGCCTTGCCAGCCAATCCTTAAGATGGTCAATCTCCCCTTGAAAACCGCCAAAGCGAGGTGCGGCGGAGCGCCATTTATTAAAGTTCCGGACCTGTGCCTCATTCAGTTCTTCTGCCATCGAGTCTATGAGAGCGTTGATATTTTCGGTGCTAAAGGGGCCTCGCCTCAATTCGAACCACCGATCGATATACTTTTGCCAGAAATCAGGGTCATCAAAAAGCCGGTCCCACCAGATGTAATTCAGATAATCGGTCCCATCTCCGGTTCCGTGCCAACTTTCCGGATTATTGTCGCGACCATCGGTAGAATCAAGTGAACGATCAAAGTCCCAGAGTGGGCCCATTTCGAGTTTGCCGTTACGCGCTTTATGCAGGTGTGTACTTAGGCGAAGGGCATCCACATTCATGGCAAGCATATTCAGCAGGTTGTGGTCTATGAAAGATGCTACATCGATGAATCGGGCATAACCAATCTGAGGATCCTTAAAACTTGCCCCGTAGAGGGCATCTTCAAAATCGTCCAGATAGCCTCTGATCCATGTCGACTGCGCGGCAGTGATATCATCCTCTTTGGGGTCCACGTAACACATTGTCCCATCTCCATACGTCGGGTTGCCTCTGGAAGTACGAAATCCTGAGTCGCCCGAGTCAGGCCGGTCGATTTTCAGCATGTACCCGCCTGTGATCTTCGGCTCAGTACTGTCCCAAGGCTCGAGCTTTTTCACATTAACGCGTCCATAGCCTCGTTTGATCTTTTCCATGAATATATAGATCCCGACATAATCATCCGACGATACCTTACCGCTGCCTGTGTTAAGGTACATCTCGACAAATCGGGTGCGGACCGCATACCTTCCAATCTGATTACTCAATTCAAACATGAAGGCATTATTAATGAGAGCGCGATCGAAGTTGTAAGGAGCATATAATATCCAATCGGAATCGGCAGGTAATCCGAAAATTGAAACATCTTTGTCCTGATCATCTTCATCCCATACTTCAAAGCCGTACGAATGCTTGGGCGCCCCCGACGTACTTCTTCCGCGGATCTTGATCCCGGCCCGCCCGGCAAAATCAGCCGGATCGGTAATGCGCGCGCGACCATCCGCATCAGTATCAATAAAAACAGAAGAGACTCCTTTGTAAACTCCATAGATTATGCTCTGGCGATTCGTATCAACTATGACAATCGGCAGGTCGGAACTGAAGCTTTGAACATCATTATCCAACGCGATGTAAGTATGGCCGACCACAGGGCCTGGTGCTTTTCCAGGCTCAAATGCACGAGCCCGTACCTCGGTTGTATTGCTGATTGAGACGGGACCTACATATCGTCTTGATGTTTCAGTTGGTGTGGTTCCATCATGAGTATAGCGTTTTTGGGCGCCGGCAGAAGAGACTGTTAATCCCAGGGAGAAAGAATTCGTAAACGTCCCGCCCGGATGTGAAAACTGCGGACTCTCAGAAATGCCGGAGTAACCTTGCTTATTAGCATTACCCGGGGTGGAATTAATGAAAAACTGCTTCTGGTTCGCATAGAAACCGTAGGATATATCCTCCTCCTGCGGTGGATAACCATACTTGTCTTTACCGTACATATACTCTGTAAATTCGTGCGCTATCCGCCCATTCGGATTCACCAGAGCCAGATATTCCCCATCTCCGGCAAGTTTGAAGTTAGTGTGATAACGGCCGTAATCATCCTGATATGGAAAATTTTCAGGATGATCAATATCTTCAATACCCGAGGCATAGACAACCAGATAACTATCGGGTTCCAGAGACACATCTGGAAGAGGCCATTTGATCAAGTCACTATCTTCATCCGTCAGGCTCCAGCCTTTTAGATTTATCGATTCCTGAGAAGTATTATGAATCTCTATCCAGTCCGAAAAGACTTCTTTACCTTCGACATGAGTTGGATAAGTACTTTCGTTGTTCGCCATGATCTCGTTAATCAGCAGAGCAGAGTCCGGAAGCTGAGCATACGTTCCACCATTGGTAACTATCAGGTTTTTATAAATTTGGACCATCTTACTCGGGGGTCTGATCCAGTTATCTACAATATTAAACTCTACTGTATGAACCCCCGGGATGAGGTTTTTCACTATATCGCCACTTTCTTGCCAGGAGCCACTATCCAGCCGCCATTGAGCGCCGTTAGCAACGGCCTGCGGCGGAGAGATAATTATCCGAAGAGAGCCGGTCCAGTCCTCTTGCCAGCTCTCTGCCAACAGGGCAAAATCAACCAGATTGACACCATCATTACCCACTATATCGGCGCATCCGAGGGGGTAATCCGAGCAGCCCGGCGGATCCAACCATTGCTCTATAAAAGCCGCCAGGTCAGAAAAATCGACTTTGCAGTCACCGGATAAATCACTTAGCGGGCAATCCGGCTCAACAACCATGATGGTTATGAAATCACTGCCCTCCTGGCCGCGTTCATCCCAGACCTGAAGCTGTAGTTCATAGATACCGGGGGCAG
>CAZIAN010000241.1:0-3280 GCA_964537355.1 uncultured Pirellulales bacterium
CTCGATGTCGGTGGAAGTTTGAGAAAAAAGAGTTTGTGTCATTATTATACCCCCTTGAGTTAAGCAAGAATTATGAATTGAGAATTGAGAAAAAAAACAAATTCTAAAAATTACTTAATGTTTCATTATGCATTTTGAAATATTATTTTGCCAACCATATTTACTGCGTATCCCCTCCTTATTATGTTGTGTATGTGTTAATACTTCGGTTACTGCTCGGCTGAAATCTCAACCATAAGTTTGCGTTTGGCGCCGCTTTTCAGATTTATCGGGAGGCCCTTTTGTAATTGTGCGCCTGTGTATATTTTTTTTGAGTTGTATAACAGGTCGTGAACGGCATAGCTTTTATTGCTTTTAGCGGTGAACCATTCAGGGAACTGGTTGATTCTGGGCCAGTCAAGCGGCATCTTCATAATCGTTTGATGACGCGGCGGGTCGAAGATAATTTTTCCATTGTAGCCTCTTCGGGAGCTGATGCTTATTTTGAGAGCATCGCCATCCAGAACGGCACCCAAAATGACATCATTACTCCATGGCTTGATAATGAGTCCCTTTGTTTTCCAGAGGCAGTACATAATCGTAGTTCTGGCGAAGTTGCCGTCTCCGTGCCAGCCTTCGATGATACCGCTGCTTTTTTGCATGTTCCACATTATCTTTATTTCGTCGTCCATCCATTGGGCGACAGACGGAATAGTTTCACGATTGTAAAGATTAATTGCGCTTTCGATGGAATCGGCATAGTCATCGGAGCCCCCCCAATTATACCGGCGGTAGTTGTAATAATCATTGAGGTTTATAAGTGCCGTACGAACGGCCCGACGGTAGGCCTCGGTTTTGTCGATAAGATATACGGTGTAAAATCCGTTGAGGTTGTAGCCCCATGTATCGGCAAGACCCTGTTCGTGCCTACCTGTTTTGATATTGACGGAATTATAGAACATGCCATGTTGATTTCTGCCGACCTGAAGGACTGTATCGAGCATGTCATGAATGGGTTTTTGGTAGGCGTTTTTCCTGCCCGGCATTGCAAAACTGACCGTCGCATACAGCTCGCAAAGACCCGAGAGAATTTCGCAGCCGTGGTCGCGTAACTTGATTATGGTTTGATCCCTTGTCGGGTGGTGATTGCTCAACAAATAATAGTCCCCAAGCCGAACTGCCCAATTGAGATATTTTTGGTCGCCGGTCATCCAGTATATGCGGGACAAGACCTGGAGCATTTCGCCATTGGTTTCCTGGCTGCGTGAGATGATGTTCCCGTAATTTGTCTGCTCGGGCGCATGCATCCACAAGTCGTCAATTATGTTGATCATACGTTCGGACCATGGACTCGGGCCGAGCCATTCGGTAAGCGGCAGCAGGCCGTCTTTGACGTATTCGGAAGAACCGAAAATGATACGAGGTAAATCGGGCTTTTTAAAAAAGAAATCCTGCTTTGAAAAAGAGTACGTATCGGGCAAATGGTCGATCCGGGATGTAAGTATGGTTTCAGAGCGAAGCATATCCTTCATCCGGCCCTGGAAGAGAGCCGGATTCGTGATGGCTGTGGTAAGGACCATAAAAGGGTAATTGTCAGCGGCGCTGTCCTGGGCATTCCAGATATCCCGGTCCCGGTCTAAATTTCTGGGTATGAGGCGACTCCTGGGGTCGGCCTGCTGGAGCCAGCCCCTGACGAAGTTTTGGCAGCGAATAAAACCTTCATTGGCGAGCCGACCGTTTTCGGCGGCCCGTTCAAAAGCTTTATCGTCTGTTTCGTTGAGCTTTCCGACGCCAAGTTTTGCTATTTGTTTGAGCCTGCTTAAGTGGTCCTGAAAAACGCCACGAGGGTCGGTGTTGTATTTTTTACAAAGCGAGGCAGCCATACCGACAAGCTCACCCATCATACCGCATGTGCGCATCACACGGACCGTTCCCAGGGCTACATGGGTAACGCTGATACACCGGCCGGCCATCATCAGATTTTTTATGTTACGTGAATACAGACAACGATATGGAATTGGGTACGGCTTGATTTTAGGCTGCGTACAGATGGTAAGAAATTCTTCGCCGGGGAAATATTTGGTGTTTTTCGGGTCCGGATAGTGCAGATCTATCGACCATGTAGTGGTTACAAAGGAGTCGGGAAATCTTTTTCGCTCCTGGATGTCCTGCTGCTGCAGTATTATGTCACCGAGCAGCCGGCGGGATTCGCGTTTGCCGCCGATGTAAGCCACCCAGTCGAGCTTTAGTTTGGAATATTTTTCTTTATTGCGACTGTGGTTTTTCTGAAAGGCCCAGTTTCCGTAAATTGCTCTAAAGGAATGATCGCGTATATACTCGAACTCGGTAATCTGGTCGCGGTTGAGTCCGGCTTCCCAGTTCCAGTCACCTCTGGTTGCCTGCTGGCAGCTTTGCTCGGTGAACTGCAAGGCCCAGGGACAATCGGGAAAACTTTCCGGCTTATTGGACTGCCCCGAATACCACATTACAGATGCGCCCATAGTCATCTTGTCAGGCTTTTCGGGGGCCATAGATTCGCCGGTTTGTTCTTTGCTTTCACGTCCCATACGATAATCGGCACCGGCCAGATAGCCGAGTGTGCCGTCACCTGTGCAATCGACAAACAATGGTGCGCGGAAGCTTAATTCGCTGCTGTTGATAATGTGTTTGGCGATGACCGCAACGATACGGTCGCCCTGCTTTTGAACTTTGAACGCATGCATGTTGACGAACAGGTGGATATTTTTCTCCGCCTGTACGACGCTCATTTTTCGATTGTCATCGTAGAACTGGGCGGGTCTTGCATTTCCCTGATGTCCGGAGTCGAGCTCTCTGACTACGTTGCCTATGGCCGGGTAAGGCGGAAGGTTGATTTCGCCCCCGAGATGGACGCGGACTTCGGAGCTGTTGTTGCCGCCGAGTACCGGGCGGTTTTGTATGAGGGCCACCTGCAGGCCGAGTCTTGCGGCCGAGACGGCTGCGCAGGAACCAGACATTCCGCCGCCGACCACGACCAAATCAAAATTGCCTGCACCTTTCGGCTGAGAACTCAGGCCCAGAGCCTGACTGCGAAAAGCGGCCATTTGCTCGCCGTTGTTTGGCGGAACAAAATTAGTATCGGGCGTAAAAATAATCGCGTCGCAACGGCCCTCGAAGCCGGTCAAGTCGTGCAGTGAAACGGCAATCTGCAGATTAGTTACCCGAATCGCCCCGCCCTGCTGCCAGTGCCAGGCTGCGCCTTCGGTTCCGAAAACTGCATTTAGCGGCGCACCATTGACGAGCACCTGGAACCTGCCCGGAG
>CAZIAN010000241.1:3380-7327 GCA_964537355.1 uncultured Pirellulales bacterium
CAGAAGCAAAAGACAGGAGAAAAGCTATACATATCAGTATGCTTCGGACAGGCGTACTATTTTTCATTTTTACCTCTTCGATTAACGAAACAATTTGACATAGCTCATTTTTTATCGGCCAGATGCCTGTCATAGTTTATGTTTTAGTGAAGTGCTCATTGTGATAGTTTACACTTGCGTATTCACTTTTCAGGATTGTTAAGAGCTTTCTATTTCTACTGGATACTTCTCCCAGGGTACGGCGCCGGCTTCGATAATGTGATTACGCAGGGCGGCAAAGAGCCTCTGATACATTTTGTGCTTTTTGCCGAGCGGATTCTGTTCCTGCGGGTCGTCCTTTAAGTTGTAGAGTTCCAGCGGCTCAAATGGACTATTCTGGACAAGTTTATAGTCGCCATAGCGTGCGGCATAATAAGCACGTCCTCCGTACCGGCCTCCTTCACGGCGCACCCAGAAAAGGAAACGGTCCTCTTCGGGCTGGTCCCTGCCGAGCAGAGTCGGCAGTATGCTTCGGCCATCAATTTTATGTGTTATGTCAGCGCCGGCAGCATCGCAGATAGTTGGGTAAAGGTCCATAGTTAGAGCGACACGACTGCTTCGTGAGCCGGATTCTATTCTGCCCGGCCAGACGGCGCACATAGGTTCGCGGATACCGCCTTCGTACATATCCTGTTTGCCGGCTCTCAGAGTTCCGTTGTTTGCTCCTACGGCAAGCTGGCCGCCGTTGTCGGAAGTGAAGATGATTAGCGTGTTGGGGCTTTGGCCTGATTTTTTTAGAGCGGCTATCACCCTGCCGATTCCATCATCGAGATGCTCGATTAGTGCGACGAGTTTTGCACGTTTATCGCTGATATTATTTTCGCGATTGTTGATGCGCTTAATCCAATCAGCGGGCGGCTGGATTGGCGTATGCGGCGCGTTGTATGCAAGATACAAAAAGAACGGCTGCGCGGCCTTCGAGCGGGAGTTAATATAATCGACAGACCACTGAGTGAACAAATCGGTGGCGTGTCCTTTGGGGTCGATTTCTTTGTTGTTGAGCCGCATATAGTTGTTGCCGTGGCGGCGATGGTTGTAGTAGTCGTCCATCATATCGCCAAGGAAGCCGTGGAAGTGGTCGAAGCCCCGCTCGTTCGGAGTGTTCGGAGATTCCAGGCCGAGGTGCCACTTACCGACTATCGCGGTGTGATATCCAGCCGGCTTGAGAAGTTTCGGAAGCAGCACCGCCTGCGAAGACAGGAAGCCCCAGTTGTTCGTTATGTGTGTGCGGATAACACCGGGTACGCCGACGAGGTCGGGGTACCTGCCGGTCAGCAGGGATGCCCGGGTGGGCGAGCAGACGGGGCAGTTGGCGTAAAAGTTATCAAACCGCATACCGGATGCGATGAGCTTGTCGATATTGGGCGTTCGCATGTCTTTCGCGCAGTAGCTGGAGAGGTCTCCGTAGCCGAGGTCATCGACAAGAATCATAATTATATTGAGCTTATTGGTTGTTTTCCCTCCGGCTAATGCGCCACTGGAGATTGCAAGTGATGCCGCTGTTGCGCCGGCGGCTCTGAGGAAATCGCGTCGTGTGTAATTAATCATATCAGCCTGCTCCTTAACATTATGATTGCTTATTGATAGTGTTCAAAACTGCTTCGATGATAATCTTATTATACTTTGCTTTAATTTGCGAATTCTTATTATAGTTTTTGCATAAAAGCATGATAAGGACAGCACGAAACTTAACTACCTTTATATCTTCACGCAGAAAAAAGGTGATTTGTCAGATCATTTGCTTGCGCTTGTATAAGCTCAATCCCCTCACGAAGCTCTTTGCAATTAGACGCTATCTTGTTGATATCAAGTTGATTTATGAAGTACTCCGCTTTTTTTCCTTTTGTATAAGTTTTGTTATATCGTTCGAAGAGGCGTTGTAAATGCTTATATCCAAATTTTTCAGGAGGTTGAAAAGCTTTCGAATTTCTTTTTTTTGTTGGTACCTTAAGGAATTTATATATTCCATCGATATCGTAAAAGAACCATGATTCTATTTGCTGTGTAGCTATAACATTGTTTATGCTTAAAATGGCTCTTATCTTTTCATCTTTCACATATTCTGTAATTTTCTTGATATCATATTCAGGAACTTGGCCATACCTTGATTCTCTGTCAAGACAACAATATACTCTAATTTGTTCATCTTTATGTTTTCTTGAATAATCAACAATCCGGTTTATTATCTTCAAGTTTATGTTATAAAGGCCACGTATGTTTTCAACTGTAATTCGGAAGCCAATTAGGAAATCATTCTTGATCCGTCTATAGAAAATCTCATCTGTATCACCTTCAGCAAGTAAAAGTGAAATTGGTTTTTTAAGAAGATTGGCCTGATCCATCTTGGCCATAGAATCTATACCTCTCTGAAATCTTCGAAGTTGCTTACAAGTAGTTCACCAAAATTCATTAAATTCTTGTTGAGATATTCTCTTAGCTGTCTGGAGTTCTTGACTTTTTCAAAATGCGTAGCTCCGGTTTCATCAATGACTGCAACATTAACATCCTCCGGCCTAATCCCGCTGAGTAGATATGGGGAATGTGTCGTTATCAATACCGGCCAGTCCTCAGAATGATCTTGTAGAAAATGAAGTAGCTTTTCAATAGCAGCAGGATGCAGACAATTCTCCAACTCTTCCAAACAAAGTATTGGACCTCTAGCATTTTCGTAAAATAACGCTTCCAGTACAGCTGTTACGAGAAGAGTACCATCGGAATATTCCTCAATAAAAGAAAAATCATCACCTTTACGCTTGATAAAGAAATACCTTATCCTTTTTGATGTTTGTTTTTTTTCTTTCTCCTTATTAGGAGGTTCTTTGATTTGGACTTTAAAAATGACTTTTTCTAGATCTAGAATGTCACAAAGGCTTTCTTTAAACAATGTATAATACTTGCCTTCTTCTTTTATGTGGTCTAGAACAAGTGATAAATCAAATGAAGATACTCTAATACCTTCAATGGGTTTTTCTTCGTCTATATCATTGCGCAATGCTGTAGATGAAATCGCAAATATCCTAGCCATCCCAATCGAATTTATTGCTTCTATAAACGTCTCTAATTCTGCAGGTAAGCCTTCAAATTCTGGATAGAGCGAGTTTATTGCTAACAAAGATGAATTATCTCCCGTTATCTTGTACTTTTTACCCATAATATCAAGGTTTTTTTCTTGTCGCCAAATGTATTTCCGCGCAGGGCCTGGCTTACGTGGAACCTTTGTCTTTGCCGTAAGGATTTCAGAAAGAAAATATCCTTTTTTGTCTTTTTCATCATAGCATTTAACCTTGATTTCATAATCAACCGACCAAACTTTTCCAACAGCAGCTATTTCGAAAGCTATGCCGATAGTCATTGGTTTGTTTTTATGCTTTTGTAAGTGGCAAATAGAAGAGTCAAGTGTCATACGTGGGGTAAGGCCACTCAGTACTCGCTTTCTAAGGTTTTCGTCACCAAAACACATAGGCCAAAGGATTTGGACAGCTTCGAGCAGGTTTGATTTGCCACCGTTGTTTGGTCCAACCAATACGTTGAAATCGCCAAGGTTTACTACGCAATTAATAAGGTTCTTATAACCATCGACTCTTATTTGTTTAAGTTTCATAATTGTGCCCTCAAATAAGCCTAATTAGCTTCAAATTGTTCAATATATCGACATTTATTGCACAATTCAATACGAAAATAGGCATAATTAGTTCATATTCAAGTAGATTTTTCATCTTTTTCAAGAATTTTCACTATTTTCGGCGAGGACGGCCAGTAGTTTGCCTGCGGTTTCAGCGTTAAGCGAGACTGGGGGCCTGGTGTCGACAGGTTGAGGTTCGTCAGATGGCTGAGCTTTTCTGTTAGCTGTTAGGATCGGCATGGAGATTATATCGAGGCAGGCTTTTCGGGCGGTCTCGGGCTTGTCG
>CAZIAN010000242.1:0-7314 GCA_964537355.1 uncultured Pirellulales bacterium
GCGGCGGCACGAAGGTAGCTTGAAATCTGCCTTTCGGAGTTCATTCCAAGGACCTTTCTGGCGACTTTGTTGCAGTCTTCGATTGTTACCGAGCGGACAATCTGCTTTATCTCCGGTATCATCGGCGCTGTAAGGGAAAGCGTTCTCAATCCCATACCCAAGAGCAGCATAATGTATTCCGGCTCAGAAGCCATCTCCCCGCAAACGCTAACGTCTATCTGCGCCTTGTGGGCGTCCTGAATAACGGTCCTGATAAGCCGGAGCACCGCAGGGTCCGCAGAGGAATACAGGTGAGAGACTAATTCATTGCCCCGGTCAACGGCCAGTGTATATTGAGTAAGGTCGTTTGTTCCTATACTGAAAAAGTCCACATCCCTCGCAAGCGAAAAAGCGGTCAGGGCCGACGACGGCGTCTCAATCATAATGCCCACTTTAATGTCCCTGTTGTATGCTATTGACTCTTCGTCGAGGTCTTCCATAACATCCCGCAAAATCATCTTCGCCTGCTTGAGCTCCTGCAGATTTGTAATCAGCGGAAACATAATCCTGACGTCACCGAGAACGGAGGCCCGCAAAATCGCGTGCAACTGGGTCTTGAACATCGTGAGATTCTGCAAACAGAACCTGATGGATCTGAGCCCCAAAAACGGGTTCGGCTCAGGAACAAAACGTTTCCTTTGAGTATATTTATCCGCTCCGAGGTCCAAAGTCCTTATTACAACAGGCTTGTTTTTGAGAACTTTGACGGTCTTTGCAAAGGCCTGATAATGTTCTTCTTCGGTAGGCTCAGTTTTCTTGTTAAGATACAGAAACTCGGTACGGTACAGGCCAATACCTTGTCCGCCTTTTTGCAGGACAGTCTCGGCTTCATCGGGAAATTCGATATTGCCCAACAATTTGATTTTCACACCATCGCGGGTAACAGCGGGCTTTTCTCTTATCTCATCGAGTTTGTGCTCAAGATCTTCAAACTCTTTCGAGTATTCATGATACTGCTCTATTGTCTGCTGGTCAGGATTTACAATGACAATGCCGCGATTACCGTCAACAATGACAGTGTCACCGTCACTGACGTACTCGGTAAGGTCTTCGAGGGCGACCACGGCAGGGATACCTAACGAGCGAGCAACAATGGCAGCATGACTGGTTCGTCCGCCGGAATTGCTGGCAACACCTTTTACGAACTTCCTGTTAAAACCGGCCGTTTGAATAGGACTCAATTCCCGGGCAATAATCGTAACCTCTTCGGTCAGATGCCCGACATCCTCGCGTTTTTTGTCAAGAAGCTGAATCAGCAAACGCCTTTCAATATCGTAAATATCGGCTGCCCTCTCACTGATATAAGCATCCTGTACTTTGGTAAACTGTAAAGCAATATCACGAAGTACGGTAGATACAGCGTATTCGGCCGTCACCAAATCGGACTGAACTAAATCGGTTATTTTCTTTCTCAGGCTTCTGTCGTGAAGAAAACGCAGATGCACAGCAAAAATATCTTTTATCTTGCTGCCCTCGGTGTGCCCCTGCGATATCTCAAGCTCAGATAATTCGATAATCGCACTCTTGAAGGCATTTCTGACACGTTGAATCTCAGCCGTCCGTTGTGAAGTCTCTATCGAACGGTGAGGAATCCGATACTCTTCGGAATCTATAATCAGCGCCCTGGCAATAGATATGCCCGGCGAAACAGCTATTCCCTTTTTGATTTCCATATCCAATAGTCAATATTGCAGGTGTAATCCGCGGTCTTTTGGCGGAATAAATTTCACGGCGCCGGCTCACCAAACATTTTATCTTCGACGAGCACTCTCAGAGCATCGACCACTTTGCGGGCGTCCGAACCTTCAGCTTTGATTTTCAGTTTGGTCCCGCAAGTTGCAGCGAGAATACTCATCTGCATAATGCTCTTGCCATCCACCTGAGTTTCATTGTTACTGACAGTAATATCACTTTTGTACTGCTTCGCGATATCAACAAACTGCATTGCAGGGCGCATATGGAGTCCATCGGCGTTTTTTATCTCAACTTCCGCCTGGCAAACCACTTTTTCCAATGAATTCTGCTCAGCCTTCATTCTCGGGTCACGGGACCACTCCTTTACGGGCACAAACCAACGTTACTACTTATTACAACGACGAGCCTTCATCAGCCTCTCTGAGAAGATCTTCAATCTGTTCTGCGCTGCGGCACTGCCTGAGAAACCTGCGGAACTTCTCATATTGCAAATTCCTGAAAATATTTTCCATCGCCTGTAAATGTTTGTCCGGCTCATTGGCAGGGCTGATTAAAAGTATTACCGTGTAAACCGGCTGTTTGTCGAGAGCGGAAAAATCAATACCCGCCCCGCTCTGTCCAATCGCAACTACCACATCTTTAACGGCCTTATGTTTCACATGCGGAACGGCAAAACCTTTACCCATTCCCGTGCTTGCCTCATTTTCTCTTTTTATAACGGCCTTTGCAATCGCCTTACCTTCACTTTTTCCGAGCTTTCCAGCTTTCTCAAGTGAAGAAACAAGCTCCCCTATAGCACCATCCCGGTCGGAGGTCTTGAATTCCGGAATTGTCGCCTCAAAACAGACAAAATCTTCAAATTTCATCTTATCAGCCCAAAATTATTCATAATAGCCAATCAAGCCAAATCAAACACACATCATAGGAACCTACGTCAGCTCCGGACCAGCGGTGTGTTTATTATCTCGTTCTTTACTCTTTGCTCTTCTGAGCTGCCGTTCAAGCTTGTGTACAGCCATATCAATGCAACGGTAAGCATCTTCACCAGTTTCGGTGCCAACGAAAACCTTGCTGTGTTCGGCCCTTGCTATTATCTCAACGCTGGTATTACTACCGCCCTGATTGCCGTCAATAATCACTTCGACCTGATTGATACTATTGTAATACTTGGGAAGCTTGGAAGTTTTCTCTTCAGCGTGTTTTCTGATAGCTTCCGTTATCTCAATGTGTTTGCTACTGATTGTAAAAAGCAATATTATTCTCCTTAACTGTTTTTTTAGAATCTAAAATAACTTCCTTTTTTATTCCTAAACTTCGGTCTCGGGCCGCGGTAAAGCAGCCATATTCGGCTTCTGGCCCGGCGTAATAACTCCACCGCTGACGGTGAACCTAAACGCCTCCTCTATTGTCATATCCATATCCATGGTCTGCTTCTTCGGAACCATTATTACAAAGCCGGTAAATGGCGTCGGCGAAGTCGGTATAAGAACCGTAAGAAATTCCTTTCTGACGTTGTCCACAACCTTAGTAAGTCCGGAACCAGTAACAAGCCCCAAAGACCATATTCCCTTTCTCGGATACTCAACAGCAACAACTCTTGAGAAAGGCAGTTTTTCCTGCTCTTCCTGTGCAAACAAAAAATCTGTGATCTGTTTTACATAAGGATAGACCTTACTTAACACGGGCGTGTTCATTATGAACTTTTCAACCATTCGCCAGAGGGACCTTCCCACAACACTGGCCAATAATGCACCGACAACACAAACGACAATCAAAGCTATCAGAAAGCCGGCTATGGAGCCCCATCCATCAACCCAGTATTTTGTCCAGATTTGCTTTTGTTCTGTCCAGAATTTCTTCTCTTCTTCGCTACCTTCCGGGTTCCATTTGAGCCCCATAGAAAACATATGCAATCGAACCAGACCACGATTTATGTGAATGCTGATATTGTCCTGGATGAACTGGTAGCCCCAGACGAATATCCCAATAGTCAGGATAGTCGGCAACAGTACCGCTAAACCACGGAAAAAATAACTTTTAAGCCGTCCCGCCATTGAATACTATTAACAAACAGCCCCTGATTACTATCAATTTTATCTGTTTTTACGCCCCGAAAGCCGCCAACAAAACGGCTTTTACCCAGAGCGCCATAGGTTAAACTACCGGCTTATCATAGTCAACAAAAAAGTCTTTCGGCAAATGAGCCCCAAGCAAATGTATTACGGCCCCCGGCAGAGAAGCAAGAATCCATATTATACGCTGGCACATAACCAGAGCAAACGCCGCCTCTTTTTCGACACCGGCATAATGTATAAAAAGGTAGGCAAGTGTGCCTTCGACTACTACCGCCCCGCCGACACTGACAGGTAATGCTCCCAGGACCCACGTCAGTGTGAAAAAAACATAGTAATATTTTAGGCTTGCAGTAATCCCAAGATTTTTGCCAAGAAACCAGAAGCTTGTAATTACCATAATCTGCAAAGAAACAGTCAGCACAAAGGCCGCCAGAATTGTAAGCGGGCTGCCAGAGTAAGCAATCAAAGCATTCTTAAACTTTTGAAATGCTCTTAGACTGTTGATTCGAATATGAAACCAGGCTTTTTGCAGCAAAACTCGTCCCCGCCTGTTCAACAACAGAACGCAAAAAATCGCCACCAATACCCCGATTGCCAAAATGATAATCCACTTGTATTCAATGAGAAGCTTAAGAGGACCGCTTCGGCCGGTGAAGGTTACAGCATCGGCCTGATTTCGCAGGAAAAGCATATAGAAGAAGGCCGCGATTATCAACGTGCTGAACAATCCAATAATCCGGTCAACAAATACGCTCAAGGCCGCCTCGAACCTTTTTTCGGTGTGCTTGGTAACATACCAGGCCCGCACTAAATCCCCCCCCACCGAACCCGGCATAAAATTATTGTAAAACCAGCCCAGGAAATTGAGTCTGACGGCAGCAGCCAAATTGATAAAAATAGATTGAGTTCTTAGCAGAAGCCACCAGCGAAATCCAACTATTACCTGACTAAGGACGAAAATGCTGAGAACTACTGCAAAAACTCCCAAATTCATTTGATGAAAAATCGAAGTTAAATTGCTCCATCTGTCTCCACGTGATATCCACACTATAACCCAAATGATTCCAGCCGTAACAACAGCAATACGCAGAAACAGGAAGATGTATTTACTTTTCTTGGTTTTTGTCTTTGGCATTAAAGCAGCTTGCCTTGAAAAAACTTGTTTTCGCAGATAATAACCGTTAAGATTCATGTTTGCAATACAGTAAAAAAATAACAATTTAGGAGACAAGAGACGTGAGTACAAAAAGAGACATCGAGGAAGGCGTAGAGTTTATTCCGAAATTCGATGAAAACGGCCTGATAACAGCTATAGCCCAGGACAGCCAGTCAGGCCAGATATTAATGGTCGCTTATATGAATCAGCAGGCACTTGAGATTACAATCCAAACCGGCTATGGCACATACTTCAGCAGGTCACGGCAAAAACTTTGGAAGAAAGGTGAGGAAAGCGGCCATGTCCAAAAAGTAGAACAAATATTAGTCGATTGCGACCAGGACTGCCTGATTCTCAAAGTAACAGTTGATGCCGGCCAGTGCCATGTCGGTTATCGGTCCTGCTTTTACCGGGCGGTAAAGAACCACACGGATAAAAAGCTGGAGTTTATCAGCGACATAACCTATGACCCCAAAAAAATCTACGGCAAAAACAACTGAATTTTACCACTCTTGGGCGTATCTGCTTATTAGAAATAAAGTTAGTACCCCGGTACTTCAATAAACAAAAAAGGGATTATTCTTTAATTTCCACTTGATTTTTAGACGATAATATTTAGACGATAATATTGTATGTTATTGCTTGTGGATAATAGACTTAGTGAGGAACGGCAACAATGCTTGCCTTTTGTTTTTTTTATTCTTTCCCCGATAAACGAACGTTACATTTGGCACCAATGCCGGCACTAATTTAATAGATTCGGTTTATGTGCTTTTGTGGTGTCCAGAAATAATTGTTTAAAAATTAACAGATTTTTCTCAGGAGGTCCTAAGTTATGAAAAGATTTAAATCAAAGGTATTATTTGTCTGCGTACTGACATTACTGCTCGGTATCACACAGATTAGTATTGGAGCTCCACCGTTAAATGACAACCGTCAGAATGCAAAGTCAATCGGTAATGTTACAAACTATGCTTTCGACACCACTGAGGCAACGTTCGATGGTCCCGAAATTTGTATGTCCGGCCCGAACATCTGGTATTGCTATACAGCTCCCTGTACCGGCGCTGCTACTATGAGCCTATGCGACAGTAGCTTCGACACGCAGCTCGCCGTCTATAACGGCTGCAGCTCAACGCCGAGTTCGGGTAATATGCTCAGGTGCAATGACGACTTCTGCGGCAGGCAATCGGAGGTTGTTTTACCTGTAATCGCCGGTAACAAGTATCTCATCGAGATCGGCGGCTACAACAGTCTTGAGTTCGGCCCAGGTGTGTTAAACATCACCTGTGATGGCGGGGCCGCTCCACCGGCTAATCAATACTGGTCCAATGCACAATCAGTCGGTTACGTATCGGAGCTACCGTTCGACACCACTTACGCAACATTCGACGGCCCCGGTAACTGTATGACCAGCCCGAATATCTGGTACTGCTTTACTGCTCCGCACACAACTAACGTTACTGTCAGCCTATGCGGCAGTGAGTTCGACACCAAGCTTGCTATTTATAATGGCTGCAACAACTACCCGATATTGGCCAACACAATCGAGTGCGACGATGACTTCTGCGGCGATCAGTCTCAGATTACCTTCGCCGCGACTGCCGGTAATAAGTACCTAATCGAAGTCGGGGGACACGCCGACAAAAAAGGCCCAGGAGTAATAAGCATCAGCAGCGATTTTGTCCCGAAGGGCGGGCAGTTTAACGATGACTGCATTAACGCAATACCCATAGGCAATGTAACGAATCTGGCTTTCAACACCGATGGAGCACATTTCGACGGTAAAGGCTACTGTATGACCACTCCAAACATTTGGTACTGCTATACTGCTCCGAGTACAGGTGCGGTTACCGTCAGTCTATGCGGCAGCGAATACGACACCAAGCTCGGTGTCTATAACGGCTGCGGCTGCAACCCTCAGCAGGGCAGCCTGATCGGATGTAACGACGACTTCTGCAGCAGGCAGTCTGAGCTTACTTTCAATGCAATCGCCGGCAACAAGTACCTCATAGAGATTGGTGGATGGACAAACTCCGATCATGGCCCTGGTGTATTGAATATCAGATCGCAAGGATCGCCCCCTCCACCACCAAGCGGTTCAAATGATAACTGTCAGAACGCAAAGCTAATCGGTAATGTAACAGGCTTAACATTCGACACCAGTAATGCAACGTTCGACGGCCCCGGCCACTGTATGACAAGTCCGAACATCTGGTATATCTATACCGCTACATGCACGGGGGAAGCTACCGTAAGCCTGTGCGGCAGCAGCTACGATACCAAGCTGGCCGTCTATAACGGAGGCGGCTGCAATCCGTCACAAAGCAGACTGATAGAATGCAACGA
>CAZIAN010000243.1:0-7312 GCA_964537355.1 uncultured Pirellulales bacterium
GTTGTAACCTACGAGGTTTTCGGGCTTGATTCTTTTTACCGAACGACACTGAGGACTGTGGAAGACCTTGCTGTTCTTTGACGATACATATTTGTACCGGACTGCTACGCCGGAACGGATTTGTCCTTGTGGAGCTGTCACCGAAACAGTATTCCCGGTATTGGTATCGGATAGTTCACCACTAAGCGGATTTGCCAGGTGGTAGTCCCTGATAAAATTATCCGTCATGATTTTCAGATTTCCAGGAACTGCCTCAGTTAGCCTGTCCTTAGATCCGTGAGCGAGCCATGTAAGCTCCCATGTAACTGCATCAATCTTCGCTTCAGGAATTCTTTCCAGAGCTACTGTTTGAACGAAATAAACCTTTAGATTATAAATGAATGTGTCAAGATCAGACGGCTTGTAAACTTTGATTAATACCTTTAGGCGGCAACGACCCGGCGCCGTCCCCCAAAGCTTTACGGGCAGAATCTTAATGCCGGCTTGTTCAAGCTGTTTGACAATACTTTCTCGAATGTCCTGCTGCTTCAAGTCTGTTTCTTTTACATCCTGAGAACAAACCACATCAACAGTCATTACGTTAGCGCCGCTGAGAGAGGCCTGTCGGGGGTTTAGTTTGGCTGAAGAATTCGCCGTTAATCCAGTCAAGAGACACGTCACAATCACAAAGTTTAATTTCATTTTTCTGTTGATTCTCATATTTTTCCTCTCTTTCCGCACGTGCACTCTGAGCAATAGAATTTTACTCTATAAGCACCAAAAAAACGCAAATTTTAATACCTTAACTGGTACCTAATGCTTTGTTTACCGCGGCTTTCATTTTAGCCAGTCCGGCCCTCGCAACTTCGAGCGGGTCCTGCTTCCAGTAGATCGGATTAAACAGCTCAAGTGAAAGAACCGCTCGGCTGTCGTTGGCGTGCAGGTCCTGCAGAATCTGAGTCAGCGGCGCTATGCCGTCACCGGGAAAGACACGGTCGCGGTCGGTTATGGTCTCTCGCGGCGGGTCTGCAGGATAGTCATTTAAATGAAAGACCTGGATGGCTCTTTGGCTGAGTAGTTTAAGCCCGTTAAAATCCGAGCCGCCCTTGTAGATATGATAAACATCCGGCAACAGACAGGCCCTCGGGTGGCCGCTTTCAATCACAACGAACATTGCCTGGCCCAATCTGTGCAGGTTCTTTGAAGAGCCCCATATCTCAACCTGCGGAACGACACCTATTTCGTCACCAAGCTCCAACAGTGCCCTGTATCGCTGGGCCGCCTTCATAAGGTCGAGTCCTGCTTGTCTTGTGGCACCGGCCGGTGGGGCCGCGATGCGCTTACCGCCAATCCGTGCCAGGACATCCATATCCCGTTTATTTTGTTCCAGAGCTTCGCCGCGCACTGAATCATCGTCCACGATCCAGCGGGAAAAGGAAATGGCACTTTCGACAGTCAGTCCGAGGTCGCTGATGCGTCTGCGAAGTTCTGTGAGACTACCGCCGCTTTTTGTATAATCGTGTATTTTGCTGACCCAGGGCTCGATAGCATGGTAGCCTGCTTTGGCGGTAATCTCGATTTCTTTATCCAGGCTCAGTTTTTGTCCGCGAATAGTGCTGGTATTTAAACAGTAGCTAAACGGCATTGCGCGATTCGAGGATGTTTTACTTGCGCCACGAACGGCTGTAATGGGGCCCGTGGTAATAGCTGCGCTTAAAGCAGCGCCGGCCCCGGCTATAAACCGTCGACGAGAAAGGTTGTTTCTTTTCATAATCATCTCCTGTTTTTGTAAAGATATTACCAATAAGCTTATGCAATAAGGGCAAAGGCATCGCCGACGGCCATACCCGCGTCGATACCGAGTTCCCGGGCTTTCTCGTTTGCCTTTGTCACCTTACGGTCAATGAAACGCTCCAGTGTACCTATCGGATTGTCCGGTGTGCTTTCCACTATTGCCGCAGCGACACCATACCCTTCACAGGCATCGACATCAATCGCGGGGCAAGCCAAGAAACCTTTAGCCCCGGCTGCCAACAGAATATTGAATCCCGCCCATTTAGCCTGTACGCCTTCAACTATACCGTTTGGCGTTTGATATGTTTTTGTGTGTACTTGCATCATTGTTTTCCTCTCTATTGCCGTAAAAAATTATCACCTCTCCGGAACAAGGCGCATGAATTCAAGACGTTAGAAGCTAAGTGGACAAATCATACCGGCTCACCGAGATGTGCAGTAATTTCGGACAGTTTTTCTTCAAGCAGCTCTTTACTTGCAGTCTCAACAATCAATCGCAGGAGCGGTTCGGTATTGCTTGGACGACAATTAAGCCACCAGTCCTTATATCCGACAGTCACTCCATCCAGTTGGTCAACCCGGCCGTCGCTGTATCTTTTTCCTATCTCATTCATTTTCGCCTGCTTATCCTCTATTTCGAAGTTTAATTCGCCGCTGCCGAAGTATCTTTGCAATGGCTTTATAAGCTCGCTAATCGGGACGCCGGCTTTACTGACGATATTAATCACGTGCACTAATGTAATCATGGCCGAATCGGTATAGTAGTTGTCTGAATAGTAGAAGTGTCCTGAAAGCTCGCCTCCGAATACGGCGTGCGAATCCCGCATGGCCTTTTTCATAAAAGCATGACCGACTCTTTCCCTTCGAGGGGTTCCCCCGTTCTTGAGAATCTCTTCCCTAACAACCCTGCTGCTGCGTAAATCATAAACAACCACTGATTTGGGCTTTTTCTCTAAAAAATACGGCACCATCATAGCGGTAAGTAAATCACAACTGATAGGCCTGCCTTTTTCATCAACTATCATCAATCTGTCGGCATCACCGTCAAAACAGACCCCGAAATCACATTTCTTTTGCTTTACCGCTTTTTTCACTTCAGCCAGATATTTTTTAACCAAAGGATTGGGATCATGTTTAAATCTGCCTGTATGCTCGAAGTTTAGAGGGACAATTTCTACCGGCAGATTACTGAAAATTGCGGGAATCATTTTGCCCGCCATTCCATTAAAGGCGTCAACAGCAACCTTTATCTTTTTGATATTCGGTCTGAGAAACTTCAGGATGTGATTTTTGTATTGCCCGGTCAGGTCACGTTTCTGTACCGAACCGGTAGCTGTTCCCTTTGTATGAAGTAAAGCCATTGCGATATGTTTTATATCCTTCAGACCGGTATCGGCGCCGACCGGTTTGGCGTGGATACCGGATATCTTAAAGCCGTTATACTTTGCCGGATTATGGGAAGCGGTAACCTGCACGCCGCCGCAGGTACCAAGATGATTGATTGCAAAATACATCTGCGGCGTATCAACCATTCCTATATCAATCACATTAGTACCGGTGGAATTCATTCCTTTAATAAGGGCCTTTGTAAGCGCCTCACTGTGTGTCCTCATATCGCGACCGACACACAAAGACTGGGCCTTTGCCTGGCCCCGATCATAACCGCTAAGCAATGACCGCAGGAACCTCGCCGCGCCACATCCCACCTTCCATGCACCTTCCTCGTCTATCTGGTCGGGATAAATACCCCTTATGTCGTATGCTTTGAAAATTGCCGGGTCCATCTTATCGACTCCTATAGCGTTTAGCATATAGCGTAGATATCATTTATCCCTATCCGCTATCTACTATCCGTTGTTCGATACTATACACCGGCTGTGCCCGAAATGTCAACAATGAATATGCAGAGGGAATGGACACCATTAGTTGGTATTATAAATCAGGTAAAGGCCGCCCAGCAGAACAAGGACACCGCAGATTTTCTTAAGGACTACCGCGCCTCTGGATTTCTCATTCCAGTTCATATAACGCTGAACGAGTTCGGTGCTGGTCCCCGCCAGGATGATAACAGAACAATGTCCAAGCCCGTAAACCACGAGCAGGAATACTCCGTAGAAAAGATTCGTCGCGGCCAATTTGAAAGTAACACCCAGCATAGGTGCCATAAACGCAAAGGTGCAGGGCCCTAAAGCGATACCAAATACCAGTCCGAGAATAAACGCTGCAAGCATCCCTTTGCGTCTTAAACCCACCTTACCGGGAGTGCTCCACGGCATAGGTATTACACCCAGAAGATTCAGGCCAACGGCAAAAAATACCAGAGCAACAAAGTAGTTGCCGTACCGCCCGATATCCCCCATGATTCTGCCGAGAGCAGCGGTAACAGCTCCTATAGCACCTATTGTAATTAAAATCCCAACTGCAAAAAGAGTCGATATGATAAAGGCCCGTTTAGTTGAGATGCGACCTTGCTCGTCGATAAAACCAACTATCAAAGGAATACTCGCAAGATGACACGGACTGAGCAGTATGCTCAGGATCCCCCATACGAAGGCTGCGCTCAGGGCTATTGCCGGCGTACTCTCAACAGCATGTGTCAGCGTTGTAAAAAGTTTTTCCATCCGCTATTCGACCACCAACCCAATAAATATAGAGATATAACAGTGAAAATATCGAAGCGCTTCGTTTTTGCTCTCCATATATTCGACTGCGCATACAATAAGCACGGGCTCGAACAATATCATTTGGGGACACATTCGCCAATCTTGCAGGCCTTTTGGATTTGCTGAGGCGATAGTTTCATTTTGTTTGCCAGAGCCTGTTGAATGCTGATCATCCTGCCGGTCTCATAAGGATTCTGCTCGACCCATTTCTTGAGGTTCTCTAAAGTGACAAAAAAGCCCTGATGAAAACAGCCGGCGGAGCCCCATGTACCGTCCGGCTTTTTTCGCTGGCCAAACCAGGCTATTGCAGTCGAAGGTTCCAGTGAGGCCACCTTGCCGTCAAGTGTCTTAACAACAATCGGCTCACCGGTTAGCCGGTCCCGCTCATGCACTTCAATATCGAGGCCGCTACGGGCAGCTACTCCCAGCGCACAATGCGAACAGCATCCATAAGTATGTATTCCTCCGGCTATAACTTCAGCCGCATCCTGCGGATAACAGGCCCGATCACAAAATCCGCAGCGATTGGCTAATTCCTTGCCCTGCAAGGCTTGCCAATTGATAACGATCCCGCCGGAAACCGCTTGGTCAGGACGTATCTTATCGGTGAAAGCCTTGATGATTGGTCGCCCTGTCTGACCATCGAGACTATAAAGATACATCGCCTCCGAAGCGGCAAAGGATTCGCCCGTAGCCCAATCTGTCACCGAGACCTTTTTCTCAAAGTCAGTCTTGTCCTCAGTCAGGCAGGAATACATAATGAAATAGCAATGCGGACTACACAGCCGAACCGGCCCTTTTTCTGTGCTAACGGTCACAAGCGTCCTGGGAGCAATATCACCATCACACATATAGCAGATATTGTCTTTGCCTCTGTCATCAAGCTGAGCCGGCTCTAACCTCTCAAAAGACGGCTGACTAACGGACAAATCAACACCAAACTCTTTCCATTTGGCCAGGATGTCCTCCTTGGAAATGAAGCCTTCGTGGCGGAAAAGCTCTTTACCTGAGGCATCAAAGAATATTTGTGTCGGTATAAGCTTAATGCCATACTTTGGAGCCTCATCCGGATTTTTCCAGACATCGATAAACTCTACTTTAAGAGTGCCTTCATATTCACTTTTTAATTCAACAAGGAGAGGGGCCATCATCTTACACGGTATGCATTTATCCGCACCGAGGTCAACCAGCCGGGGCAATGCTTTTGAAGCATCGCCTTTGGCAGTCTCCGGCCCTTCAACTTCAGGACCTACAACACTATTAATAGAACCCTCATCGACAACCACTCCGGAATGTGCCTTATGCTTCTGTTTGATAGCAACCACAATAACAACGGCAACAATTAGAAAGATAACAGTTACTATTTTTCCGGTCTTATTCATATCTGCCCACCTTTCTTAATCCTTACTTACTTAGCTCGGAACTACACAAGCATTCCTTTAATTTCTTCCGGTGATGATACTTTGCCGACTACTTTGACTTCACCGTCCACGGCCAGAGCCGGTGTCATCATTACACCAAAGCCCATAATCTCGTTGATATTTGTAACCTTCTCAATATCGTATTCAATACCAAGGTCTTTTGCGGCCGCCTCGGCGTTTTCCGCCAGCTTCTTGCACTTTGGACATCCCGTACCGAGAATCTGTATTTTTTTCATCTTCATATCCCTTTGAGAAAAAGATTACTAATAAAACTCTTCCATATCAACCGTTTTAGTTTTGGACCGTTCCAAACCATTTTTGTGTTCTAAGGCATATTCGCACAAGCATAAGCATAACAGGTACCTCAATAAGCACACCGACAACGGTTGCTAAAGCGGCCCCCGAAGACAGACCGAACAACATTGTCGATGTTGCTATTGCTACTTCAAAGTGATTAGAAGCCCCTATCATCGCAGACGGCGCCGCATCACGGTATTCGAGTTTCAAAATCCTTGCCAGCCCATAGCCAAGCCAGAAAATAAGGTTGGTCTGAATAAACAAAGGTATCGCAATCCAGAGAATCGTCAGAGGATTAGAAAGAATAACTTCTCCTTTGAACGAGAACAATAAGACTAAGGTAACAAGCAATGCTATTATCGTAACGGGCGTGAGAAAGTGCAGGAATTTCTGCTTGAACCAGGCTTCGCCCTTAACGGCGATAATCCATTTTCGCGATAAATATCCTGCAACAAGCGGCAGAGCAACATATATTGCAATCGACAACAGCAATGCCTGCCAGGGAACCGGAAGTCTGCCGACACCGAGTAAGAAACCACCTAACAGGCCATATAACAGAAGCATAGTCAGAGAGTTGATGGCCACCATTACCAGAGTGTGTCCATCGTTTCCTTTAGCAAGATAGCCCCAGACAAGAACCATAGCCGTACATGGTGCAATCCCAAGGAGAATACAGCCGGCCAGGTAACTTCTCCAAAGAGGAACTTGGAGCATCTTGATACCACCAACTTCGATAACTGTTCCGGCTCCATAGACCCCGCCAACGGGAAGGTCAAGACCGAAAGGCATCTTTACCTGGTCAACGGCTTCCGGGCCGATCAAGCCATAGAACACTGTGCCAAGAAAAAACACCGATATGGCATACATTGTAAACGGCTTTATCGCCCAATTGACAAAGAGGGTCAAGCCTACCGGCTTTATACTTTTGCCCGCCTTCAGCACTTCGGCAAAATCAATTTTCACCATAATCGGATACATCATAAAAAACAGACATATCGCAATCGGGATAGATATGACGGGCGCCTGATTTACATAAATCGCCATGCCGTCAAGCCATCCGGCGAACTGGGGCGCAATCTTGCCCAAAACCATGCCGACAGCTATACATAAAAGCACCCACAGAGTCAGGTATTTTTCAAAAAAATGAAGTTTCTTTTC
>CAZIAN010000244.1:0-7284 GCA_964537355.1 uncultured Pirellulales bacterium
TCTCTATTTTGCCCATAAGGAGGGCTTTTTGCTACCTACAATTATGACATGCACCTCTATTTGCTCTATCGGCCTAACGGCCTTAAATTTAACTTGATTGCTTTTCTTCTATCTGGTAGTATGTTAAGACTATGAAGATAAATGTTTTTTGTATTTCTATTACGTTTAAGCCGCTTTAATAATGCCCGACTCATGAAAAAGCGGCACCATCTCTCAAGAGCGAAAGGGTGAAATTATGCACAAATTAAAAGGCTTTACTTTGATAGAGCTTCTTGTCGTAATTGCTATTATCGCGCTGTTGATGTCGATACTGATGCCCGCCCTGGCCCGGGTAAAGCAGCAGGCAAAAACGATGGCCTGCCGGGCAAACCTCAAACAATGGAACCTCTACTTTGCGATGTACACCGAAGACTACGACGGTAAATTTCAGGCTGGTGTCGGCGGCGGGCATACAAATCACTGGACGAACGCGCTTAGAAAGTACTATAAAAACGATCACAAAATCCGCTTATGCCCTACCGCGACAAAACCCATCATTGACGAGAATGGTAATCAATCACCCCAGTTTAATGTATTCTCCGCTTGGGGAAGATTCTGGGGTGAAGGATATGCCCCGGAAGGTGATTGGGGCAGTTACGGGATCAACGGCTGGGTGGAAAACCCGCCGCCAAGTTATACTACCGTTTACGAAAATTTCGAGACTGTAAATAACTGGCGAACCCCTAATGTCAACGGCGCCGGATATGTTCCTTTGTTTATGGATGCCCTGCGGTTCAATGTGTTCCCAAGGGACACTGATACACCGCCCGAAACGGAGGACATGGCCTGGCAAGGTATGCAGCATATGAGACGTATCTGCCTTAACCGGCATGATGGTTTCATAAACATGGCTTTTCTTGATTGGTCGGTCAGAAAAGTGGGGCTTAAAGAATTGTGGACATTGAGATGGCACCGGGCATATAACCAGGCCGGCCCATGGACCACAGCCGGGGGTGTACAGTCGAGCGACTGGCCAATTTGGATGAGAAGCTTCAAAGACAACTAAAAAATCACCGGATAAATCAAATAAAAGGGGCCTATACCGAATCAATCGGTACAGGCCCCGAATTTATATAAATCACTATCACAAGCACATAATTAATTAATGCCTGCACCTTAATGGCGTTTGCGGCTATTGAGCATACAAACGAATATCATCGAAGTACATCATTCCTGCTCCGCCAGCAACCGGATTGGCCCTGTTACCGAGACCAAGAGTAATCGAAGTGACATTAGCAAGATTCACACCCTGGTCCGCAAAAGCCTGCAGGTCGATATCCCATCGGGTCCAGGTACCTGCCTGCGCCGCGCCGGGATTATCATTATTGACCACTGCGCTGCCGTTGAGAGCGACATACAAATTCTCGGCGGCATTACTCGAACTTCCTCGGAACCAGATTGTCAAAGTGCTGATACCGTTTATGGTCCAGTCACGATTGGAAGCCAATGTCAGGGTGGCTTCGGATTTTCCGACGGCATTGTTGTAGGACATCGGCATCGACTGCAGACCGCCGTGGACGATGGTCTGTTCGGCAAATGGAGGAGGATCATTACCAACGACAGAGCCGTTTACAGCCGGATTGTCGAATCCGTCCAGCCAGGCCAGATATATCCTGTTACTGCCGGGTTCACCTTCGTTAATGTCATTGTAGCTCTCCATATCATCCACGATAAGGAAGTTGGCAGTGGTGAAATTCCAGAGAGGGCCTGTCCACGGGCTGTCGGCGTTGGCGTTATCAGCCTCATCGACACGCCAGTAATAAGTTGTATTCCACTCAAGCTGTCCGGGTTCATAGCTTTCTGAACCGAGGTTTCCACTGCCTTTTAACTCCAGAGAAGCTTCATCGGCACCAAAATAGATTTCATGTGAAGCACCTAAGCCCGGCGCCCATGTGAGAACAGGTGTTTGTGTTATATCCACAGCGCCATTAGCAGGGTTGAGTGCCGCAACAGCACCTTCGGTTGTAAAGCTCCAGACGTTGCCCTTATGTGTGCCGAAAGCATCGAACTCATCGACGCGCCAGTAGTAAGTCCTGGCCATCTCAAGCGGGCCGGAGCTAAAGGTTGCAGGTCCCTGGGGGAGTCCACCGGCAGCATTATTGACATCGTCGAAATTATCTCCGAAGTAAACGGTGTGTAATTTTGCACCGAAACCGGGTGTCCATGTAAGACTGGCATCTACTGCGACAGTTTCGGCGGTATCAGCCGGAACTGGTAAATAAGCGGTCTTGGGCGGAATCATGAAGCTCCATATATCACCTATCCAGGGACTATTCGGGTCAGCATCATTGACCTCATCGATTCGCCAGTAGTAGGTCGTTCCCGGTACAAGGCCATCCGGGAAAGGAAATCCCGGGAACCCGGCAACAAAAAAGGTTGCGGCTTGATTACCTATGAATGTGCCTTCTGCGCTTTCGCTGACGGCATCGAAATTATCTCCCATATACACATCGTGTGATACAGCCAAATCCCCCGGTGACCAGCTTATGTTCACCCACGTATCCTCATGGTAAGAACCATCAGATGGTGTGGGATTAAGAGCCTTCGTAAATGCTTCACCTTTCATAGCGGCTTCAATCTCAGGTAACGTGAGCGCTGTGTCGTAAATCCGGACATCATCAATGAGGCCTATCATAAATTTCTCAGCGTGCAGGGTATTGCTTGCGTTGCTTGTAATAGCTCCTATGTAAGCATTATGCTGAAGTACTCCGGAAAGGTCGTATCCTTCAGGTAAATCTATTGTCCCGTCTTCAACTCCATCGACATATACAAGGGCAACATTTCCACTTCTCAAGCCAACTACATGATGCCAGACGCCATCATTAATGACAGTATCACCCATTGATTGAGTTTTGTCGCTGTCGTTATCCATGGTTAGAGTCAGCTTATTATCGTTACCTTCACCCATAGCCAACGTGTACCGTATTCCGCCTCCGTCATCCCCGCCAATGGCAAAGATTGAGCCTCTTGTGGTGGCCGTCATTTTTATCCAGGCAGTTATGGTAAAATCCTCTGTCCCGAAGTCAAATACAGCCGGAGCACCGTAATCAACGTAATCATCACCGTCGAATTCGAGCGCACCGCCTATTACCCCGGTCACCCACTGGGGGTCACCCCCAAGGGTACCGTTCAATCCATTACCACTTGAGTCAGCGGCGGTGGTTCCAGAGGTTTCATCAAACCTCCAGTGAGCCACGAGATCAGCAGAGGCATTACCTGCGATGCTCATCACCAAAACAAGGCAGGCTAAAACAATCAATTTCTCAGACATAATAGTTCTCCTTAAAAAGTTCAAATAACAACGACCGATAATAACTCTCGGACTTTATAAATTCTTATTTCGTTTGCACGAGATGTTGTGTGACTTGACCTCACATCCTTCCTTCTAAAGCCTGAAATCAACTGAAAATAGAAATATGAAGCTTCGATCACCAGTACAAGACTTCACCATTATCCCTTATACCACATTTGTTATTTCATTTCAAGTAAAACTTTTCGAAACTACCTGGATGTGTTTTAATGTCCCCCACTATTCTCATAGACTTTCAGTCGTAATGTTTTCTATGATAAATGCTTATGAGTCTTGATAAAGATGTACCCAAATCTACTCATTAGCCGGGCTTGTTTGGACATGTTCAAAAAATCCCTCAGTTTGAGCTATTTTCTATTGCGTAAAGTCCGATTTGGGTGTATAATAAGCCCAGTGAAGCAGTCTATGAATTAACAAAAACATAAATATGATTTTACATACCTCAGCCGGTCAAGAGAAAAGGGTGACATAATGAACAGACGAAAAGGTTTTACATTGATAGAGCTTTTGGTTGTAATAGCAATAATTGCTTTGCTGATGTCGATTTTGATGCCCGCGTTGGCGCGGGTAAAGCAACAGGCAAAAACAATTGCCTGTCTGGCAAACATCAAACAATGGAACCTGTACTTTTCGATGTACACAGAAGACTACGGCGGCAAGTTCGAGGCCGGCATCGGAAGCGGGCACACTTATCATTGGATGAATGCGCTTAGACCGTATTATAAAAACGACCACAAAGTCCGCTTATGCCCTACGGCCACAAAACCAATTATCGATGAGAACGGCAACCAGTCACCCCAGTTTAACGTATTCTCGGCATGGGGGAGATTCTGGGGCGAAGGTTATGCCCCGGAAGGTGATTGGGGCAGCTACGGGATCAACGGCTGGGTGGAGGACCCACCGTCAAGTTACACTACTGTTTACGAAGATTTCGAGACGGTAAATAACTGGAGAAGTCCTAATGTCAAAGGCGCCGGGTATGTTCCTTTATTTATGGACGCCCTGCGGTTCAATGTCTTCCCAAGAGATATCGATGCACCACCCGAAACGGAGGATATGGCCTGGCAGGGCACGCAGCATATGAGACGTATCTGCCTGAACAGGCATGATGGATTCATAAACATGGCTTTTCTGGACTGGTCGGCCAGAAAAGTCGGGCTTAAAGAATTGTGGGCATTGAAATGGCACCGCGCATATAATCAGTCCGGCCCCTGGACTATGGCCGGGGGCGTCCAGTCAAGCGACTGGCCAGCCTGGATGAGAAGCCTTAAAGATTATTGATGAAAATGACCGCCCGTCTAAAACGATGTAAATTCGACTATTATTTCGTATAATAACAGATTCGTCACATCAATTCGCGCATTGTTCATACCCATACTCAGTCGGTCTGGTCTAAATTTGCCCCGTTTATTATCCGCAAAACCATCATTGATAGATATTTATGAGCCCTGTGACACTACTTATAACACTTCACCTCGGCCGACCCTGTTTCAGAGGCTCTTCCAAAAAAACCGGGGGGAGAGCTATTTTTTATTGCGGAAAATCTGATTTGGCTGTATAATAAAGTGTTAAGCTAAATAGCCTAAGTTAACATCGGAGCACAAAATTAATAAAACACAAAGCCATTTTAGCGCATCATAACTGTTAGAAAGATGAAAGGTGTCACCATGAACAGAATAAAAGGATTTACATTAATCGAGCTTCTGGTGGTAATCGCCATTATCGCGATACTTATGGCGGTCCTGATGCCCGCTCTCAATATTGCCCGTGAGCAGGCCCGAGGAATAGGGTGTATGTCGAATCAGAAGACCCTGGGGCTGGCCTACGTAATGTATGCCGACGATAACGATAGCCGGATGTGCGGTGGAATGGCAAGGTACGCCCCCATCAATGGCGTTCCACCCTGGGTAATGCCGCCCCTGGATTATAAGGGAGGCGGCGGCTATACAGAGATGCCCAGCGGCCCGGTCACCCTCGAGCAGCGGCAGAACGGATTGAGAGAAGGTGTTCTCTACCCCTATATCAAGGATGTCGGCGCCTATCACTGCCCGGGCGACAACCGGATACGACAGGGCACGAGCGAGGGCAGAGATTCTTCCCGTTTGCTATATCGCAGCTATTCTCTGCCGGATTTTCTCAGAGCGTACGAGTCTTCCGACCCGAAGAAAATCACCGACTTCAAGAATCCGGGTAGGAAGATGCTCTTTGTCGAAGAGATATATGACGCTGGCGGCGTTAACCACAATGTTGACGGCTGGTCTTACAATCCCAGAACCAACTCACTCTGGGATCCGCTCGGGGTTTTTCACAGTAATTCCTGCACGTTCAGCTTTATGGATGGCCACGCCGCCCTGAAGAAATGGACGGACAAGCGAACTGTAATCTACTTTATGAGCCGGTCAGAGGCCGCCTCGATGGGTTTCGGCAAGGGCACGCCGTTCAATCCGCCCAATGAGGATCTCGTGTGGCTGGATATACATTATCCGGGCAAGACGCTATACGCCCAGTAGCACGGATCTTCAGATGAAAAAGAGCCCGATCCGACCGGGCTGGTGTGGCTCGATACACACTACCAGGCGGAACATAACGTGGCGCAGCAGGCATGAAAGTTTGTTGACCGAGTATTAAGGACGAGGCATCTTAAAGAATATTAAATATTAAATAAGAGTAAATAAAATAAAAAGTATAGCAGGAGGTATTATTATGAACAGGCGAAAGGGCTTTACTCTGATAGAGCTTCTTGTGGTGATAGCCATTATCGCGGTTCTGATGGCAATCCTGATGCCGGCACTCAATCGCGTCAAGAAACAGGCCAGGGCCGTTGCATGTATGGCCAATCTCAACCAATGGGGTCTCTTTTGGAAGATGTATTGTGACGATAATAACGGATACTGGCTCAGCGGCGCCGGCGGCGGTAGCGGCAGGTGGTGGTTCGAGCCGATGATGGCAACTTACAAGATCGGAGAAAAAATGCGTTGCTGCCCGCAGGCTACAAAATCCGCAGGGCTAAATGTTCACGCGGGCATAGGCTACTTTACAAGTCAAGCCTGGCAAACCGGTGAATACGTAGGCAGCTACGGTCCGAACGGATGGATGTGTAATCCTCGCGACACCAACCCATCGGGTGCTGTCTGGGGACGCAGCCCCATATCAGACCATTGGAGAAAGCCCGAGCAGAAAGGGGCGAATAATATTCCGTTATTTACCGGTAGCTGGTGGGTCGATGCCTGGCCCAGAGCCACAGACAAACCTCCGGATATTATTTTAGGACCGCCGGACAGACCCAATGTAAACGAAATGGAACGAAATTGCGTAAATCGGCACGATGGATTTTTAAACAGCCTGATGTGCGATTATTCAGTCAGAAAGACGGGGGTCAAGGAACTCTGGACCTTAAAATGGCACAAAAGCTATGATGTCGCCGGCCCATGGACCAAAGCAGGCGGCGCCAATCCGGGCGACTGGCCCGTATGGATGAGGAACTTTAAAGATTACTAATATAAAGAACTGAATTGTAAACGGCAAATTAACCAAAACGGAGAAAGGAAAATGATTGTGAAAAAACAAAAAGCTTTTACCCTGATCGAGCTTCTGGTTGTCATTGCCATTATCGCTGTTCTGATGGCTGTATTGATGCCGGCTTTAAACAGGGCCAGAGAACAAGGCAGGCGGGCGGTCTGTCTTAGCAATCTCAAGCAGTTAGCACTCGCTTGGACAATGTATGCAGACGAGAACAACGACAGGATTGTCAACGGCGAAGCAGCCGGCGGTGGAAACGGTCTGGCCTCTACACCATCCAGATCAAACGCAAGGCATCCAGGTGAGAAATGGTGGGTCGGGGGCGATTGTGGAGATTATAACGCCGGCGAACATTTATCCAGGGAAATACAGATAAGTGCTATTCAAAATGGTGCCTTGTATCCATATACCAAGAA
>CAZIAN010000245.1:0-7263 GCA_964537355.1 uncultured Pirellulales bacterium
ATTCCCAGTAGCATGCTATTTTTCGAAAATTCCCGACGATCCATTCCTATCTCCTTTCCAAACCTCGTTGCGGCTAAGCGTTGATGTGGAAATTACATTTGCCTGAGCCATTTGTAATATAATGCCGTCAATGACATAGAGTTGAAATTCTATACTAAATCAATCCTTAAGGCAAGAAGCTCTATTAGCTAAGTTTAACGGCTGTTCCGTAAACCAAGAGTTCAGCAGCGCTGCCGACAATGCTCGTAGTCATATAGCGAACATTAATTATTGCATCGGCTCCCATTTGTGCGGCCTGGGCTGTCATCCTGTCGGCAGCTATTGAGCGGGCACTTCCCATCATTTCCGTGTATTCGGTCAATTCGCCGCCAAGGACAAGCCTGATAAGGGCGGACAGATCTTTACCAAGCCAAATGGCAAAAACGGTATGTCCCTGAACGAGACCGAATCTCACGAGTCTGATGGTTGGGAACAACATCAGAGTTCAACAGTAAAATGCCTTTGTCAGGCTCAGTAGTTTCCGGCTTCCCTGTCGATATCCCGGCTGTTTTTTGTTCGAGAGCCACTGTTACCAGGACCACAAGGATACCACCTAAGAGGCAGAAAATCGCTATCTGCAACCACAAGGGCACGGCCGGGTCATCGGCGACTATCACATGCCACGGCACACCGGCAAATATCACAGTGAAGAGCCCGAGCACGAAGGCCAGAGAACCAATGTGTCTTAGAGTTTTCATAGCTTCTCCTTTCTTTATAACCATAAAAAATAGTCAGTCAGCACGCACCTATTGGAATGTTCTTATGAGATTTTCGTTATTAAGCTTAGTCTCCCTCATGTGAGATATAAAGAGGCAGTGACATTTTCCACTTTATTGCGGAAAGTCTCAGGGCGAGTGTTACAATAACCGAGGTAAGGGCGGCAAGAGCCTGATTTTTCACATAGAAGGAAACGAAGCAGAACGTAATTGCCCCGCAAAGGGAAGCCGTAGCATATATCTCACTACGGAGAATCAGGGGGATTTCCCCGGACAAGATGTCACGAATCATCCCGCCTACAACACCGGTCATAATACCCATTACTGCGGCAATACCCGGCGAAATACCCATGTCCAGGGCTTTCTGCGTTCCCAAAACCGTGAACACAGCCAGACCGAAAGCATCGGCCACTGAAAGCAGTTTGGGCGGCAGGCCGAAAAAGCGAACAAGAAAAAAAGTTACTATCGCTGTAGCTACCGCTACAAGGAGATAGATCGGAGCTGAAACCCAGAAAACGGGGCTTGCACCCAAAACCAAATCCCGGAGAGTGCCGCCGCCAAGGGCCGTTACAGTTGCCAGGACAACAACTCCGAAAAGGTCCATGCGTTTTTTTCCGGCGGCAAGCGAGCCGGTTATTGCAAAAACCGCAACGCCAAAAAGATCCATCACATACAAGAGAGTCTGCATTACAGCACTTTCCAATCACGACTATTGCTTATGGGAACCTGGCTTTATTATTGTTTATGTTTTTGCTTTTTTATTAAAAAACCCCGAATATTTTTGTCCAGGTATCGTTATTCGGTTCGGCTGGTAATTTCGATAAGATGGAAGCCAAACTGTGTTTGGACAGGACCGTGAACTTTTCCGACTTCTTCACTAAAAACAACTTCATCAAATTCCTTGACCATTTGACCCGGCGAAAATTCGCCCAAATGTCCGCCATCTTTGTTGGAAGGACATTTAGAGTGCTCCTTAGCCGCTTCGGCAAAATCAGTTCCGTTTTCAATCTGTTCTTTGATGTTTTCACATTCTTCCTGTGTTTCAACCAGGATATGACGCGCTGTGGCTTTAACCATGTATGTCTCCATTCTAAAGGATTAATATTTGATAAGACTTATAGGTACACCTCATCAGTCGGTTCAGTAAAATCGGATTTCAATCGTGTATCTAACTAAAGCCTTATCATTTTGTCAAGAGTGGGGTATTCTATTTCACGTGAATGTCAACCAAAAATCGGGCGAGGCCTCCAAATGCAATCTTATGGTCTTATCCAAAGATGCAGCAAGCCAACTCTTTACCGGTGTGGCTTCCCCTAAAGAAGCGAGGATGTCACTGTCTATATTTTCGGCCTTTTCTTCGGGTTTCCAGAAAGCTCCAAGCGTATTTGAAATAGTTTTCAATCTGTCGTAAAGCGGGCTTAGCTTGATATTTCGTGAACAACACGCATAAGGTCTGGCCGGGTGAAGGTCTCCACCAATCGCCCTGAGGACAGTAGCAACACTGCCGACGAAGTCCCAGTGACATGGCATCAGGAGGTCTGTAGCCATCGCGAGTGAAATCCCGGCTTGATGGCCATCCACTGTATCATGTATGATTGTCTCGATGGTTTGCATCAGGAAGGCCAAGTTGGCTTTGTAATGTACGCCTGCGGGATTAGCACCCGGCTCACCATAATCGCCGAGTTCCAGGGCCATATTATGATAGGGACGGCCCGGATTTAAAGCTGCTATAATCTTATCGACGATACGCTCAACCTGCCATACTTTCAGGGGGCTTGGTGGGCCGATGAAGCTCAATAGCTCATCTGCGGATATGCCGCCAACATCCAAGTTCAAGCCGCTGATAGCCGGATTTTCGCACCAGCTTGAAAGTATCTGTCGGCAATTCTCAAGCTCTTTTTTGCGCTGCGGCGGCCGTTCGTTCGAGCGCTCCGGGCGGTGTCCGGCACCTATGGTTTTGGCAATATACATGGCTTCTTTATCAGCTTCGTGATAGCATAATTCGAAACTTGTAATAAGCTGTCTTATTTTAGCTGTCTCATCATCCAGGGGGGCAATATAGTCTTCCATTTTATCGATGTCTAATATTTCACAATCACCTTCCGTATCGCAGTTGCGCCAGCATGACCTGACTGATAATCCATTTTCATTTGCTTCCTGAGCCATTCGATAACCTCACGTTTTAAGCTCAACGATTTGCGCTATTTCGGTTGCGCTGGATTATTCTTTTCTGCTTGCAGTTGTTCAGCTTCCTCTTGTATTTGACTTTTCTCATATGTTGTCAGGGGACGAGGAGGAAGATTATCAAGGATATCCTTTATATCTTCCGGAACGGACAAATCAAAAGACTGATAGTACCTTTGGACATACCAAAATGCAGGGAGCCTGCCTTCGTCGGTTTTCCATAGTGCGTCGGCACTGACAACGCACTGGCGAATGTTAGTTTCTATATTCTTGAGCAACTGCTCCTGACGGTCGGCGCGAATCATATAAGCAGTATTGGTATTCGAAAGGATTCCCGTGAAGTACAGATCTCTGAACATTTGAGAATAGCGCCAGGCAACAAGTCCACCTAAAATAATAGCCCCAGAGACAAAGCCTGCCGTGAATAGTCCAACGGCTTTTAATATTCCTTTTCGATTGGCCATGTTATTTCTCCTTCCGGATAATTAAGAGAGTAACTCAAGATATATCCGCATGTCGAAAAGGATATTAACAGACCCGAAGAAGGATTTGCAAGGTAATAATATGAAAAAGCCCCAAATGAAATTTGGGGCTGAATGTTTTTTGGGAAATGAGAAACTTTTAATCCTGTGAACCCCGAATTTTCTCATAGAACTGAGCGTATTTGTCCTTGTCTTCTGTTTTTCGATATGCTATCGCTGTTCGGGGATGCTCGTTCAATATTCCTGTGATAATATAAGGAATTAGATAGCCCCATTCGATTTCTTTTCGCATCGGAATCATGTAGTCCTCTATAATCTCAAGAATCGGCGTGAGATTAAATTTTGGATTCTTTAGGAAACCTAATAAAAGCTCCAGGCAGCAATTGCCGGGACCCCGACCGATACCGTATATCGAACCATCGAGATAATTGGCGTTGTGAATTATAGCTTCGATAGTGTTGCCGAACGCAAGCTGCTGCTGGTTGTGGCAGTGTATGCCGATTTCTTTTCCGGGCAGATGTTCCTGGTAAAGTTTGACAAGATACTCTATCTGCTCACAGTATAATGCGCCAAAACTATCGACGACGTAAACCACATCGACAGGCGTCTTCGCCAACTGGTCAAGGGCTTCTACGAGGTCGGGCTCAATTTCTCTTGAAATTGCCATAATATTGCAGGTCGTTTCATAGCCGAGGTCGTGACATTTATTGATAAGCTCTATTGCACTGTCGATATATTTTACATACGTTGCCGCCCGAATCATATCTACCGGGCTTTCGTCGGAGGGAGCAAAGTGCTGCTCTTTGACGCGATACGAGTCAACCATTATGCTTATTTTTATATCAGACTCAATTCCGTCGATAACTTTTTTTATCATATCGTCATCGCAGTATTTCCAGGCTCCATAATCTTCGGGCGGATAAAGCTCTCTGCTGCTTCGATAACCAAACTCCATATAATCAACACCGCTTTTGGAGATCGCCTGGTACACCGCGCGAACAAATTCGTCGGTGAAATAGTGGTCGTTAATAAGTCCGCCATCCCTGATTGTGCAATCGAGTACCTTGATTTTTTCTCTGTACATATTCCAACCTTTAACTAATTTTATCTAAAGTTTTTTCAAAGCTCTTGCGAGAAGCTCGGGAGCAACATCGACGGCATATTGTCCATCCGGGCAATATACCTGACCTATGTCATTAAGTAACACAAATCTCGGCCATTTGTTAACAGCCTTTTTGTCGTGCTTAATCAGGTCTATGAGGTCTTTTTCGGCTAAATTCCGGGGCAATTTTACCGGAACATCCAGTTTTTCGAGAATTTGACGGACTCTTTCGAGCCTGTCCTGTGGTGCTAATTTTAATTCAGTCTCAATCATGCCGGCAGCAATAATACCTATAGCGACCGCTTCGCCGTGCAGTAATTCGAATCCACTGGCCGTCTCAACGGCATGTCCGATAGTATGGCCATAGTTTAGAATTCTTCTCTTGTTTTGCTCGTAAGGATCAATTTCAACCACATCGCCTTTTATTTTGCAGTTAAATTGCGCGACTTTTTCCAGCACGTCCGATTTTCTTTCGAGAACAGCATTGAGATTGTTTTCCAGAAAATCAAAATATTCGCTATCGGCGATAAGTGCATGTTTAACAGATTCAACCAGCCCGGCTCTGAATTGTCTGTCGTCCAGAGTTGTCAAAGTTGCGACATCGATATAAACAGCCGCCGGGTGCCAGAACGCACCGAAAGCGTTTTTGCTTAGGCTGGAATCGACTCCGGTTTTGCCGCCCACGGCCGAATCGGCTTGAGCGACCGTGGTCGTGGGTATCTGAATGACAGGGACGCCTCTTTTGAAAACAGCGGCTGCAAATCCCGCGATGTCACCGACCGTTCCACCGCCAAGAGCAACAACAAGGGTGTCTCTGCCGAGATAGGCCTTCTCCATCGTTTCGATTATTGAAACCGCCGTATCGATATTTTTGGAGGTCTCACCGGGGGGGCTTATTACAAAAATAGGTATCTCGCTTTTGCCAAGAAGCTTTTCCAAATGTCCTGCAGAAACCAAGTTTTCATCGGTAACAACAAATTTATTGTATCCGTTGAAATCGGCTTCTATCTTGGGCCACAATTCGCCAAAGAAACCTGAGCCGATCTCTATCCTGTAACATTTGGCCTGTGAAGCCGGAATTTTAATCTCATGCTCTAACATAATTTCAAATCGATAAACCTACAAAGAATCCGTTTTTTAACCTTTTAGGACACTTCTATACATGCCTTCGACAAGCTCAGGCCAGGACTTGAGTGTACCATTGCGGATTCTATCAATAACGCAAACCAAGCAATATAATCTATTTACGTTAAGTATGCAACCTTTTAGTAGGCAAACGGCGGTCAAATTATTTTTAGGGGGGATACCTTGATTTTTAGCCTTGCTTTTGGGGTTTCTCACTGCTATATGTTTGGATTATGGAGACAAAATTAGCCGTTCCAATAGCAGCGAAGGATTTAGACCAGGCCAGGCAGCAGGTCAAGGCGGCGATATCCGCCGGTGCCGAGCTGATTGAGCTGCGTACAGATTACATCGAGAATCTCAGCGTAAAGATGGTTCAAAATCTGATTGCATATATAAAAAGTGCCGGTGATAAACAACTGCCAATAATTGTTACCTGTCGTGACCGACGGCAGGGGGGGGTGATTGATTATGGGCACCAATTTCGAGTTGAGGTGCTGGTATGTGCCCTGAAAGCCGGGGCCGAATTGATCGACTACGAATACGACAATTTCCTTATTGCCGAGAACCAAGAACCGATAAAACAGGCGCTGTCGCAAAATCCACAAGCTCGTCTAATTCTGTCGGCACATAATTTCGAAACGAAATTTCCCAATATAAGCAAGCTTTATCGTGATATTTTAGATGTATGTCCGGAGGCGATACCCAAACTTGTCTATACAGCAAATCATATCAACGACTGCTTCGAAGCCTTTGATTTGCTGCATGAAACCCGCGGTGACAGAATTGTGTTCTGTATGGGTGAAGCGGGCCTTATCAGCAGAATTATAGCGAAAAAGCTGAACAGCTTTGTAACTTTCGCAAGTATCGATGACCAGAGCGCAACGGCAACGGGGCAGTTGACTATCGAGAAGTTTAAGGAATTGTTCCGCTCTGACTGTATTAATACTGATACCGAACTTTTCGGGGTGATTGCCGACCCGGTCGGCCATTCATTAAGCCCTGCGATTCATAATGCCTGCTTTGGCGAAAAACAAATGAACAAATTATATTTACCATTATTGGTCGGGGGGGGACAGCAGGAATTTAACTCGTTTCTACATAATGTCATTGAAAGAAAGTGGCTGAATTTCGTCGGTTTTAGTGTAACAATTCCACATAAACAAAGTGCTCTGGAATTTGCCCAGGCCAATGGTGGATTTGTAGAGCCGTTGGCTGAAAAGATAGGAGCGGTTAACACATTGATTATCGGCGCAGATGGTAAAATCAGCGCATATAATACCGATTACTCCGCTGCATTGGACGCAATTACTTCTACGCTGGGTATAGATCGAAACGGCTTAAGAGGACTTCCTGTCACAGTTGTCGGAGCCGGCGGTGTCGCAAGGGCGATAGTAGCAGGTTTAAGCGATGCGGGCGCACAAATCCGCATTTACAACCGTACTGTAAGTAAAGCCGAAAAGCTTGCGGGTGAGTTTAATTGTGATTTTGCGCCGTTGGATGATTTGATGGATATGAACGCCAAGCTGGTAGTAAACTGTACCAGCATTGGAATGCATCCAAATATTAATGCAACACCAGTACCTCAGGAGTGTTTGAAAAGTGATATGGCAGTTTT
>CAZIAN010000246.1:0-7253 GCA_964537355.1 uncultured Pirellulales bacterium
TATGGAGAGGTGTCGGAGTGGCTGATCGAGCCGGTTTCGAAAACCGGTGTGCCCTTTGCGGGTACCGCGGGTTCGAATCCCGCCCTCTCCGTTTTTTTGTTTTGGACTTTGTTTTGTTAGTAGATTCAACACTAGAAGCCTGAAGTTGATTATGCGTATAGCATTGGGACAATTCAACGCAGTAGTGGGTGATTTAGCCGGCAATGCCGAGAAGATGCGCGAAATCTATGCCAGAGCGGTTCGGTCTGATGTGGATTTGCTGGTCTTTCCGGAGATGGCTGTTTGCGGCTATCCACCAGAAGATTTAGTACAGAAAAAGCATTTCTTAAAAGACTGCTCATCGGTTCTCGAAAAACTTGCTGCTGATTGTCCGGATAAAACCATAATAGTTGGTTTTGCTGAAAACTACCAGGACAACAACTACAATTCCGCTGCTGTGTTGCAGGGCGGACGGATAAGCAAAATTTATCGAAAGGCCCAACTGCCGAATTATGGCGTTTTTGATGAACGAAGATATTTTCTGCCCGGCGCAAAACCGGTGGTAATCAATGTAGGCGGCCTTAAAGTAGCTGTTACTATCTGCGCCGATATATGGGAAACCGAGTGGCTTGTTAATTTCCTTAAGAGTAAAAGGCAAATCCAGATAATTCTTAATATCTCAGCTTCGCCGTTTCATGTTGGTAAAATTAAGAAAAGACAAGATGTTATAAGTCAATGCGCGAAAGAATTCAATAGCGCCGTTGCCTATTGTAATCTTGTAGGCGGTCAGGATGAATTGATTTTCGATGGGCGAAGTATGTTCGCCGATTCGACGGGCAAAATAAGAGCCAAAGCAAAGGCATTCGAAGAGGATTTACTGATTGCTGATATTATCCCTACAGCCGACGGAGCTATACAGGTTATACCGTTGCAGGCTGCTGCTACACAGCCGGCTAACCGTGCTGATGAAATCTATCAGGCACTTGTTCTCGGTACGAGAGATTATACCGGCAAAAACGGTTTTAAAAGGGTATTACTCGGTCTGAGCGGTGGTATAGATTCTTCAATTGTGGCAGCTATCGCTGTCGCGGCTTTAGGTTCTGAAAATGTCATCGGCCTGACAATGCCATCGAAATTCAACAGTCCCGAAACGATTGGTGATGCCGGAAAGCTGGCGGAAAATTTGGGCATCGAATTTTTAACCATTCCGATTGAGCCGATACTTAAGCAGTTCGATAAGGAGTTAAAGACTGTCCGGGGCTGGAAGGGCGAGGGTATCGCTTACGAGAATTTGCAGGCCAGAATTCGCGGCAGCATTCTTATGTCGCTTAGTAATCAGTTTGGTTCTCTGGTGCTGACGACGGGCAATAAAAGTGAAACTGCTGTCGGCTATGCGACTCTTTATGGTGATACGGCGGGGGGCTTTGCCGTGATAAAAGACGTTCCCAAGACAATGGTCTATAAATTGGCTCAACACATAAACAAAATATCCAAACGACAAATTATTCCTGATGATGTAATAACCCGCCCGCCGAGTGCCGAGCTGAAGCCAGATCAGAAAGACAGCGACTCACTGCCGGATTATGATTTACTTGATAAAATCCTCAAGGGTTATGTCGAAGAAGACAAGTCCGCACAGCAGCTTATTAAATCGGGCCTGTCCCGGGATGATGTCATGCGTGTAATTCGTATGGTTGACTGCAATGAATACAAGAGAAGACAGTCTCCTCCCGGGGTAAAAATCACACCGAAAGCTTTTGGAAAAGACAGAAGACTTCCGATTACCAACCGTTACGGTTCCTCCGAACAATAGGCGTTTTTCACCTGCGATTGCGTATTCGAGATCATTTGCCAACGAGGGTATCCGCGATCTTTCTGCCGAATTGTATTGCAGATCCCGGGCCCCTGCCGGTTATTATCATCCTGTCTTCCTCGACAGGGAGACCGGTATATAAAGCGCCGGCTAATACGAGTATATTACGTTCGGTAAGCTGGCTCGTGGTTCTGACGCCGGTGAGTACACCTGCGTTGGCCAGGATAGTAGGTGCTGTGCCAATTGCTGCGAGGATCCTTCTGTTGCGTATGGCCTCCCGAGCAAGATTCAAAGCAAAAGGATTAGCAACATATTCAACGGCTCCGGGGCCTCCTATGAAAATTATTGCGTCGTAATCATTAACATTCAATTGGCCCACCAGAACATTTGCCTCGGTAATCCTTCCAAGCATGCCTCTTAGAGTTCCTATTCTTGTACTTGCTATAACCGTCTGAACGCCCGCTGCATCGAGCGCCCTTTTTGTCTCGAAAAACTCCTCCTCGCGGAAATTTTGGCTGGCAACGATCAAAGCAGCTCTTTTTGCTCCCGTGCCTTCCTGGTTTGTCGATGCTTCTGCTGCGACTTGTTCCATTGTATGCCCGACGCATATTATATATAGCGGCTCAAAGCCTGCCGGTAATCTGCATGCTCTGCTGACTTCCTTTGTGGAAAAGCCCCCGACCGGTACTGAACCCAAATCCAGACAGGTTGCCTGCAGTAGAATATTCTGAGCGACGTGCCCTGCTTCGAGCAGCATAAATGTTTTGGCTTTATTGCGAAACTGGGTTGTAAGCTTTCTGAGAGAGCCTGCAACAATAATATCACAGCCGGCCATAGCCACCGACTCCATTGAAGCGGCGGCGGCTAAACTGACGCGGATGTCCTTGTCTGAGGTTTGCTCCAGACTGTGTTCGGCCGGGCGATAAACGAACAGCCCCTCCTCGGTGGCAAAATACAGATCTATGGGGTAAGTTTCTCCGGCCGATGGTGCCGTTCGCAGACCTCTTTGTTTTTCTGTTATGCCCTGACCGGCCCAGGCCAATTGACTAATATGCTCGGATTCGAGCGGTTTGTTGGCAAATAAGCGAATACTTCGCCGTTTAGCCAGGGCTTCTTCGAAACTGACCGTCCCTGTTAATTTCGGCTTTGTAAGGCGAACTATCTTTTGTGGTGCTCGGCTTCTGCGCTGACCCAGACAAAGGCTTGCAAAACAAATCAAGACTATTCCAAGGATTGCAAAACGTTTCATTTTCTTAGTCCTCCAAATTAATTTTTTGAAGTGAGGGCTTATAATATACTTGTATTATACATGTTCAATACGGCATTTCCCACATTAAACTTTATTTTTTATAGGTAATGTTGTATTCAATTTCATGCAAACTATCTATTACATCATTAACAAATCTCTGGTAAAATCAAAGAAAGACCGTTGGGCGATGTCCTCGGTTTTTCGCAATTATGAACTTTTATAGGATATTTATATGGCTTTAGGGCGAAGACAAAAAGTGATTATAATTTCGTTGGTTTTCTATTGGCCTGCATTCTTTATTCTTGCTCATATACCGGTCCCACCGTTGGTTCGTAAGGCCGGCGTTTCCGATAAAAGTCTTCACTTCCTTGCATATCTGATTTTGGTTTTTCTGCTCTGGTTTACAATCAGCGGCGATAAAAAAGTGAACTGGCGAAGACCCGTCGTATGGTGGGTTTTGTTCGTCGTAATAGGATATGGGATTGTTGATGAATTGCTTCAGGGCGTTGTAGGGCGCAATTGTGATGTAAGGGATCTGGTCGCAGATTTGGCGGGCACACTGGCAGGCTTAATTCTGTTTTCGGTTTTCACTTTTTGGCCTGCCGCTCTTTTAGTTGTTGGTACTGTAATCTTTGGCATAACGAATATTGCACGGGCGAATTTGGCCGAGCTGGTCCCGCTTGCATACGCGATGTTTCATTTGTTTGCATACGCAATATTTACTATGCTGTGGATTCAGTATATTCATCTTTATCTTTCGCTGAAGCCGCCTAAACCTCAATGGCTGATAACGGCATTGGCCGGACCAACGGTTTTATTATTGACGGTAAAGCTGTTCTCTATAGCTCTTGGCAAAGTTATCGGATTGCAGGAAGTAATCATTTCTTTTGCTGCACTTTCAGCCGTTGTAATCACAACCTGGCTGATGACGTTGTCTCGCAAGACTCAAGATGCAAAAGACATAGTTCAATCTTAAGTTTCAATCTATAGAATCTTTAAAAGGTCGATATAGCGGGTCACCTATCAGAACCAATTGCCAGGAATTAAACGGTTTTGTGCGGTAGTATGCCTCGACGAGACAACTGCCCCTGAACAGCTCTGCGAAGAATTCTTTCGGTTGAGGGAATGAGTGAAGGTATGGTTCATCCACAGCACCCAGCGTTGCAGTTATGCCGTCTCGCAGCATTGCAGCGCACCAGGTACTGCTGTTAGGGTCGTGCAGTTTTTGGGCCTCGTAGCTGGCGATATGAAATCCGACGGCCCCGTCAACGAAATCGAAGGCATCCACGTATTTTCTCACACTATACCAGCCGCAATAGACAGCCGTTTGTGGGCAGCTACCGGGTTGAAAGAGCTTTCCCGTTTGTTCGGTTTTAATTGGCATCTTCGTATTCGAACGTATGAATGCCTCCAAATCTCGTAAGGATTGGTCAAAATAGCCGTACAGGTCCTTTTTTACAATGCCCCGTGAATCTATGTAGGCGATACCCTTTAATCCTGTCTTTTCGGCAGTTAGCGCTTTGTCTATAAGACCCTTAATAATTTTATAGTCCGGCCCATCCAGCCGGCTGACCATAAGCGTTTTGAAACCTAAGCCCGGAACTTGACCTCTTAGCATATTAGGTTGCCATCGATATAAATCGTAGGATTGGAACAATAACATCGATAATTCACTATCCACCGATGCATTTGTCTCTTTGCCGCTGATGCGGCCGATTTCAAGCTGCATCTGGGAGATTTTTTGATTGATTTGTTTCGTCTGAATTGATACCTGCTGAGGATCAAGTGCGGAGTTCTGTTTCAGTTGCTCAAGCCTTTGCTTTTCCTCGTTTAGAAGTCTCTTTAATTCATTTATTTCACGCCCTTTCCCCGGCATGGGCCCTTGTGAGCCTACCTTGACAGGTATGCCATAGGTTGTCACCAAACATCTGATTTCGCCGGGAAATCTTCGCTGCAAACGCTTTCTGATTGGTAGGGCAAGGGATTTTTCATACTCGTTCCTGCTGATTGTTTCACGTGGATTGTGACCTAAAGCAAGGTAGATGATATTTTTCTTTGGTATATTTCGTTTTTCACAGTAGTACTCTGCAATCCGCTTCGATGCAGAAATTTGCCGGTTGGCTATCACAAGGATCTCGCCGGATTCTAAGGCAAGTCCTTTCCCGCTGCATATTAACATCAGCAAAGTAATTATCGCAGTTCTACCGATCATTTTTCAATATGCTTTATCATCACCCCCGATTGGTGCAAGGTGGAATCAGAAAGTGCGAATTTATTCCGGGCCATAAGCCCTATATGGCAGATTAGTAGGATAATCGCGAACTACTTCATCGTAGTCGTCGAACCAGTATGCATTTGGATTACTTTTGAAGACCAAAAACCGTCCGCTGTCCTGATCGTCAGCGGCGCGATGGTATTTGAAGTACACAAACTTTTTTGTTTTGCCGAGGATTTCAATCTTGCCGGTTGTGTGTGACATTGTATAGCGTGCCCGTTTTGCCAGTCCTGATACCATGGATTTGGCTTGCTCCACAATTTCATAGCCTTTTTCAATTGGAACTGTGTAAGTTTTATTGCCGATTGCCGGACGACACTGGAAAATATAATAAGGAACCGCACCAATAAAAGACAGTTTTCCGAGCAGCTCAGCCATTATCTCCGGTTTGGAATTGACACCTTTTATCAGGGGCGTTTGATTTGCCAGTAATGCACCGGCTTTCTGAAGCAGATTGACACTCTTTACGGCCACATCGGTCAATTCACGGGGATGATCAAAGTGGGTCATTATATATATCTTTTTTTGCTCAGTAGAGTACTTGCTTATCATCTCAAGCAAGGCTGGGTCTTCGATGATACGATGCGGATTAAATGCCGGCATCTTCGTGCCTATGCGAATTATTTGTACATGTTCAATCTCTCTTAGCTGTCGGATAATATTCTCAAGTTTTGATGTTTCCAGTGCAAACGGATCTCCACCGGACAATAGAACATTTGTTATCTCTTTATGTTCTGTTATGTATTGCATAGCTGCGGCCGGGTCGTGAAGATATGTCCTTTGTGTGTCGATGAAAACTCGCTTACGGAAACAGTACCGGCAGATGCCATGGCATATATTACTGATTAAAAGCAGCGCTGTGGAATGATATTTATGTTCGAGCCCGGGTATGATCGTATAGTTTTCTTCATCTGAAGGATCAAGCCTGCCCCATTTTTCAAGCTCGTGCGAGTTGGGGATAATAATTTTGCGGATTGGGTCGTCCGGGTCATCCCAGTTAATGAGCGATAAGTAATAGTCATTGCTGCGAAAAGGAAACGTCTCGGTAACTTCCTTCAGTTGGACTATTTCCTGCTTACGTAATTTTACATACTTTTCTATTTTTTTAAGGTGTTTTATCTGTATATCGTTTATTGAATTTAACATATTTATTTCAGCTTTCTTATTTGCCTTGACCCCGGGTGTATTCGGTATGTGAGTAGTTTTTCTCGTAGATATTCTTCCGCTTGAACACATAGGCAATAGTACCTAATACTATCATTATATCGCTGAATAAGGAAGTAGTTTCCACATATTTAACGTCGAGATCAAGTTTTTCCTCACGTGTAAGTTCGGCTCTGCCCCCGATTTGTGCCAGACCCGTCAGTCCTGGCTTTACAAGCAACCGCTTTTTTTGTCTTTCGTTCCATTCTGGTATCTGGGAAATATACAGGGGTCGAGGCCCAACAATGCTCATATCCCCTTTTAATACGTTAAATAGCTGCGGCAGTTCGTCGAGTGAGTATTCTCGTAGAAACTTCCCTACTTTTGTCAAGCGGGGGTCCTGGCCGGATTTCGGGCTTGGCCCAAAAGGCTCAACATCCGGCTTCATCGTTCTGAATTTGTAAAAGACAAACGGCGTACTGTTTTTCCCGGCTCTTTCTTGCATGAATATTACAGGCCCTTTACTGCTAAGCTTTATAGCTATCCATATCGCAACCAATGCCGGAGACAGAATAACCATTGCGGTTATGGCAATCAAAATATCAAGCAAACGTTTACACATATTTAAGGTTCATTCGACTTCACTGTGATAATTAAAAGACAGCTGGTTTATCGACAAGCTTAACAGTAGTAATTTCGTAGAGTAACCGATATTTTATTCGAAAATAACACCCATGTCAAGTTGAATTATTTGTTCCGTGATTTCAGTTTTGCTTTTTCGGCTATGCCGGGGT
>CAZIAN010000247.1:0-7238 GCA_964537355.1 uncultured Pirellulales bacterium
TTTTTTGTTCAAGGATTATTTTTTAGTAGTCTTTGAAATGTCTCATCCATTGCGGCCAGTCGGCAGGCTGTGCAAAGCCGGCAGTAGTCCAGGGGCCGGCAATGTTATAGTCGGTATTCCATTTCAAGGTCCACAACTCTTTCAGTCCTACTTTTCTGGTGGTCCAGTCCATAAAGAGGACGTTTACAAATCCATCGTGACGGTTGATGGAGAAGATGCGCATTTCATTTCCTGTCGTACCAACTCCTGAACGCGGCTCTCCATCGTATGACGGAGGTGCATCGGTTTCGTAGGGCTGGCCGTCAGCACGCCAGGCGCCATCTGCCATAACAGGGACATTATTCAAACCTTTATGATTTGTACTTCTCCAGTACTCTTCGAGCCTGCGGCCGCCACCGGTATCGTCGCTGTCATAAATCCACTCATTCAGTGAATAGCTTCCACCGGTAGAGAGAATTGAATAGCGGACGGGAGTGCCCTCTTCTATTGTTTTGTTTATGGTCATTGGGCAGTAAAGGAGTTTTTCACTGTTAGCGTAGTATTCTATAAGCTTCTGCATCCAATCGCCGGCCATATAGTCGGGGAATTTGCTGTTGTTTTCGTCTGTGTACATTGCCCAGACGAGACCCCACTGCTTAAGATTGGTGCGGCAGAGAACCACCTTTGCCTGCTTTCTTACCCGCTGGAGGGCGGGCATAAGTATTGCCATTAACAAGGCGATAATAGCTATGACGACCAAAAGTTCGATTAATGTAAACCCTTGTCTTTTGCGCATAAGAAAAACCTTAATTTTGGCCGTTCAGATTTCTTTTCAAATAATATCAGTCCATAAGAAAGGCCAGCCCCGAGAGGCCGGCCTTTTTTTATTCGGCAGATAATTTTAGTAATCTCTATATCTCTGCAGCCATCGGGGCCAGTCGCTTGGCATTACGCCGCCGGCTTTTGTCCATGGGCCCATAGTGTCAAATTGACGGTGCCACTTTAAGGTCCACAATTCTTTGAGCCCGGTATTTCTAACTGACCAGTCCATAAAGAGCATGTTCATGAATCCGTTATGCCGGTCGATGCAGAAATGGTTCATTTCACCGGATGTGCCCTGGTCTCCTATCCCGAAACCGTCCATTGTCGGCATTGGGGCGTCGGTATGGCGAGGCCAGGCGTCATGCCAAGTGGAATCTCCGAAGACAGGAATTTGATTCATATGTTTGGCATTATTGACATTTTTCCAGAACCATTCTTCCTGGCGGTCTCCTCGGGCGGCGTGCATATAATTGGTCCAGGAATTTATACTGTAGCTGAATACATAACGGCGCGAACCACCTTCGGGGGTTGCCATGGTACGGACAGCCGCTTTAAATGTACCCCAGTCGGCATCATTTAGCATTTCTCTGGTTGCAGTCGGGCACAGGAGCATGCCCCAATCGTTCTTGTAATACGAACGCATTGCATTCGGCCAGAGCGTAGTCTCACCAACGCCCCAGCCTTCATTGAAGTAGCCGTCATACTCGTCCGTATATAACTTGAATATAAGGCCCCATTGTTTGAGTTTCGCCTGGCAGGTGACCGACTGTGCCTGTTTCTTGACTCTTGCCAGTGCAGGCATCAATATCGCCATCAAAAGTGCGATAATTGCAATAACCACTAAAAGTTCTATCAGGGTAAACCCTCTTTTTCTCCTCATGATGATACTCCAAATTGTACTTTAAAAAAAGTTTTTCGGGAATTACATTCCGTACATTGGCATTTTAACATATAATAAGTGTTAATTCAAGGAAGAAATCGGTAAATATTTTAGGCGGAAAAGTTGTTATTTAGCATTCTTTTGCAGCATCCTGGAGAGCAGTGGTATTAACTCTTCTGCGTTAACTTGTTTTTCACGTCCATCAACGAACATTATCTCATATTTACCATCGGGGAGCTTACGCTGCATCAGCACAGTGGAGCTGTCTTTTGTGTTAATCCTATCGCCATACCATACGACGTCTTCACCGCGTCCAACCAGACGATCATATCTTGATTTTACGGCCGATATATTGGCCGTATCGGCAGTGGCCCAATATTTAATAAACAGCATACTGTCTTTAAGGACCCCGCCTCCGGTCGAGTCTTGGCCGCCAAGGAAGGTGGCACAGAATATTATAGTTATGATGATAGCAACAGCAGCAGCAAGTTTATTTATTCTCAGGTGAATTATAATGTTGATTGTATCCATTCCGACCCTGTGGTGCGAAAGTCTGTGCGGGATCTGGCGTTTTATATCCTCGGCGAGAGCAGGGGGGACCGGCTCTGTGGCGGCATCGGACAATTTATTCAATAGTTCTTTTAGGTCTTGTTCTTTTATCATCGCAGATTTCACTTTCTGCCAAACAACTTTTTATATAACCTGCTTTCTCAAAGTTTTTAATGCTCTGTTGAGCCTGCTTTTGAAGGTTCCATCCCTTATGCCTGCTGCATCGGCAGCTTCGGCGATAGTCAACTGCTGCATATAATGTAAAATAACCGTTTGCCTTAATTTGACGGGTAGTCGAGCAACAGCGTTTTTCAACTGCTCCAACTGTTCGTTATGTTCGACTATGTCAAGCCCTGCTTTCGCACTGTCGGAGATGTCAATGTTTTCGAGGGCGGCCGGCTTTTTGCGCTTATTCCTGCGCCAGTATAATTTTGAAACGTTACCTGCAATACGATAGAGCCAGCCGTTTAAGGCTTTGCCGTCCCTTAACTGGCCTATATGGTGCCAGGCGTTAAGAAAGCTTTCCTGGGTCAGGTCTTCGCTGACTTGTCGGTCGTGCCCAAGCCTTCTCATAAACAAATAAATCTGTTTGTAATATATATCAACAAGCTCGGCTGCGGCTGTATGGTCGCCAGCCCTTAATCGCCGGACAAGCGAATCCAGCCTTTGCTCCGAGCGCTCCTTCGCCTTGTCGAGTTCCCGCTGTTTTGTTGTAGGATGCGCCGAGTCGAATTTCTGTTCTGTTAAATTTGCTTTTTTTAACGTCATTTTTTGGCTCAATTTCTACTGAAAAGTCTAATGTACCTTAAATCCGCTTTGTCTGCAATATTAAACGGAGGCCTGTAAGGGGTGATGCTTGTATGCTATAATAAGCTGAGCGTGTTTAAGCAGTCTGCAATATGAAACTATGACGATTTTGCCGGCCAATATCGAATCATTTAGTAAGCCCGTCCAGCGGTTGTGGGAAAGTATGAATCCCTGCACACTATGCCCGCGGCAATGCAAGGTCTATCGCGGCAGGGGGCAGACGGGCTTTTGCGGGATTGGGGATATATCTTTGGTCAGCTCTGTGGGGCCTCATTTCGGTGAGGAAAGTGTGCTCGTAGGCGGCGGGGGTTCGGGTACGATATTCTTTGCGGGCTGTAATTTGGGCTGTGTTTTCTGCCAGAACTTCGATATCAGTCATCATCGCGCCGGACGAAAGATGACGATTGAGCAGTTGGCTCAGGCCATGCTCGGCCTGCAGGATTACGGATGCAGTAATATTAATTTTGTAACTCCCACGCACGTTGCTGCTGCTATTACTGCTGCTATCGAATTAGCGAGGGATGCGGGGCTGAAACTGCCGAAAGTCTATAATACCGGTGGATATGATTCGGTTGAGACGCTGAAGCTGCTGGAAGGATTTGTTGATATTTATATGCCGGATATGAAATATGCAGATTCGAAAGTTTCTGAGGAGCTTTCCGCGGCACCGGATTATCCGGAAGTGAATTTTGCAGCCGTAAAAGAAATGCACCGGCAGGTCGGCGACCTTCAAGTGAAAAACGGCTTAGCTACGCGGGGGCTTTTGGTCAGGCATCTGGTTTTGCCGGAGAACTTAGCCGGGAGTTTCGAGGTTATAGATTTTTTGACAGATCAGGTTTCTGGCAAGACTACTATTAATGTTATGGACCAGTACCGTCCATGTTATAAGGCCTCTTCACATCCCAAGATAAACCGCAGACCGACCTTTGAAGAAATCGAGTCCGTCCGACAGTACGCGATTGAAAAGGGATTGAACGTCCTTGATTAGGAATATAGTGTGATATAGCAATACCAAACCTTTGATATTGTAAGGATATTTTAGCGTTTTGAAAGGTTTTGAAAATGGTTATAATTTCAAGAGAAAGAACGCAGAAGGATATAGTAGAATGGATTTTGATCCACAACAATTTGGCAAGTGGTTAATCGCGGCGGGTATTGCTATAGCGCTGTTAGGTGTGCTTGTTATTGTACTCGGGCGAGTTGGATTGTTTCGGCTGCCCGGTGATTTGGAATTCGGCTCTAAGAACTGGCGGATTTATTTTCCGATAGCAAGCTGCATAATAATCTCGATTATCCTTACGCTTATCCTTTGGCTTATAAGTTATTTCCGCCGATAAATTGGAGTGTTTCTTGGCGAATATTTTCATTTTGATTTTTTTGTGCCGGGATATAATTGGTTTTATGAAGAACACTGTTCTGAGTGAAATATTTAATGAGATGGCCGATATTATGGAGATACTCGGCGAGGACCGTTTTCGTATCAACAGCAATCGAAAGGTTGGGCGGGCTATCGGTGATATTGCGACGGACATTGAGATATTGCTGGCAACGGGTGAATTGTCAGAGGTGCCCGGTATCGGAAAATCAAGTCTTGCGAAGATAGAAGAGTTTATCAAGACAGGTGCGATAAAGGCCCACCAGGAATTGCTTAAGAAAATTCCGCCGAAGTTGTTGGAATTGCTTAGTGTGCCGGGTATGGGGCCGAAGGGGGTAAAGGCGGTTTATGAAAAACTGGATGTAAAAAGTATAGCGGAACTTAAAGTCGCGATAGAGAACGGTTCTTTTGCCAGGCTGCCGGGCTTTGGTGATAAAAAGGCGGCGGCGATTATAAGAGGGATTGAGTTTCTTGAAAAGTCAACGGGCCGGATACGTCTCGATGAGGCTTTGGGGGCTTCGTATATTGTGACCGACTTGCTGCGGGAGGTGGCCGGCACGCAGAGGATTCAGACGGCCGGCTCGCTGCGACGCAGGGTGGAGACCATCGGGGATGTCGATATACTTGTTTCTTCGGGCAAGAGTAAGAAGGCCTCCGAGCGGATTATAGAGGGATTTACAAGCGCGGAGTTCGTTGAGGAGGTACTCGCGGCCGGGCCTACCAAGGGCTCTGCGATTATCCGAACCGAGACTGGGCCTGTTCAGGTCGATGTGCGGGTAGTGCCGAAGGAGAGTTTCGGGGCCGCGGCGCAATATTTCACCGGCTCTAAAGAGCATAACGTGCGGCTTAGAGAGATTGCCATAAAGGCCGGGTTGAAGCTGAACGAATACGGCCTGTTCAAGGGGGAAAAAATGGTTGCGGGGCAGGTCGAGGAGGAAATTTATCAGAAGCTCGGCCTTGATTATATCGAGCCGGTGCTGCGCGAGGACCGGGGGGAGGTTGAAGCGGCAAAGACAAACTCTCTGCCTGAATTGATTAAGATTGGCGACATTAAGGGTGACTTCCACATGCATACGAAGGCATCCGACGGCAACTGTGAGATACCTGAAATGGCCGAGGCGGCGAAAGAGATTGGTTATAAATATATTTGTATTACGGACCACTCGCAGTCGTCCGCGATTGCCAATGGTCTTTCGGCGAAGCAACTGGCTAAGCAGATAGAGCAGATACACAAGCTCGATGAAAAAATTAAAGGCATAACCATCCTGGCGGGGTGTGAGGTTGACATACTTGCCGACGGGGCAATGGATTTTGATGATAAATTGTTAGGTGAACTGGATTTTGTAATAGCTTCGATACATTCGGGCTTGGCAAGCCCGCGGGAGAAGGTGACGAAACGCACGTTGAAGGCTATGGACAATCCATACGTTAACTGTATCGGACATCCGACGGGCAGGCTCATCGGCCAGCGGGAGGCGATGGACATTGACATAGACGCTGTCATTAAGCACGCGGCCCAGACGCAGACGGCATTAGAGGTCAATGCCAATCCGTGGCGTCTGGATTTAAAGGACATTCATTGCAGGATGGCAATTGAGTCGGGGGTAAAGCTTGTCATCGGGACCGATGCGCACAGTATTGGGGGGCTGAGTTTGATGGGCTTTGGTGTTGCGACCGCCGGGCGGGGATGGGTGACGAAGGGGGATGTGCTCAATACTCTTTCGGCTGCTAAAGTCAAAAGCTGGGTTAAAAGCAAAAGGCCGAGATAGCTTCAAGCAAGGCAGCCTGTAAAAAATATTTTAGAATCCGAAAAAAGATTGAACAAAAGCAAAGTATTAAAAGTAGTAATATTTAAGTAGAGATAGGCAGGCTTTAAACTATTATATCTGTCGTGCCATCATAATTCATACGTTTTTATATCATACCAAACCTGCCTTTCGGAAATAAGAGGTTTCCCTAAAACAAGCGTCGTAGCTGTGCTTTCAGAGTGGTTTTTCCATAGTATAGCCGGATTACACGCAATAGGGACGTCTTAAAGTGCCTGCACTGATTGAAGTTACGGCGCTTTTGTCTGTATAATGGGTGAAGTCTCTTATTAAATTATTTTCCTGATAATTGAAGTGTGCTGCGGCTGCGCTGGCCGGAGTGTCATTATATTTTTATCATATTTTGAAAGGGCAGGAAAATGAGAGGGAAAGCGAATCTATTAAGATGTCCGGTGTGCGTGCTGTTTTTATTAGTGGCGCTATGCACGGCTGCGACAGGCGAGATCATTTATGTTGATGACGATGCCGCCGGTTTAAATCTCGGAACAAACTGGGTGAATGCTATTAATTCCCTGCAAGATGCTTTATTGCTTGCCTGTAATTCTGAAAAGCCGGTGGAGATACGCGTTGCCGAAGGTATTTATAAGCCTGACAGAGGACTTGGTATCATGCCGGGAGATATCAGGGCTTCGTTCCAACTTATGAACGGTGTGACTATTAAAGGCGGGTATGCTGCGCACTTAGGTGGCGGGCGGGGACAGCCTGATGTTAGAGATATCAACCAATACGAAAGTATTCTAAGTGGTGACCTTAACGCCGACGATAACCCGGAGTTTTTCGATATCGGTAATGTTGAGGATAACAGCTATCATGTCGTAGAGGGCAGCGGAACCGATGATACGGCGGTTCTGGATGGTTTCACTATCACCGGTAGCGGTATCAGTGCACGGATGACGATAACCCCTTACGATCACAGCAGCGGAATGTACAACGATAATAGCAACCCGACGGTGATGAATTGTACGTTCAGTGGTAACCTGGCAACAGACATCGGAGCCGG
>CAZIAN010000248.1:0-3934 GCA_964537355.1 uncultured Pirellulales bacterium
GTCATATATGGCGCGCGGATAAGGCTGTCCTGCGAAAGCGGATTGTTGTCCGGACCATGATAAGGGTGGCTCCAGTCATCCACTCCTTCCGGAAATGGTTTACTTATAACTTTCCGGCCTATTAATGCTTTTCCTTCTGGACGAAGTACCCGCAGTGCCTCGGCTTGAGGAATACGCCTTGCCCTGCCAACCACAACCACGGCATCGGCAATATTGTCGGCCAGATTTAAATTCTTCAGCGACCCCTTACCCACAAAGATACGTGTACCATAGAAACCCGCATCATCGGATATCCTGCGCGCCTTATCAACAGTTTCTGCTTGTGGTAACTGCATATATATCAGAAGCTCGCTTTCACGCACCAGTTCCAGCGCAAGCTCACAGTCCGGATCACCGAGCAACACACAAATTCCTCGATCAACTCCAATGCGCTTGAGAATCGTGTTTTGCTGATTAGCCGCAAAGGTCAGGGAATTAACGATAAGCACACAGATAATTGCTGTCAAGAGGCATCGCTTCATTTTTCTTCCTCCTAAAAAAAGATATTAGCCGGAATTTCCTTCAAAGCATAGATTCGAGACAACCACGAACCTTCCGGAACACCAAATTATCAAATTCTTTGCAAAATAACAACCGTTTCTGTACCTTATTTTGTGAACTTCAGACAGAACCTTAGATATCTTTTACAGCAGATTTTTAATCAAACGGGTTCAGCTTATAACCTATAAACATCCGTCCGGCGATCAACAATATGCCCGCTCTTGTTTGCCAACGCCGCCGAAAGGTCGATTTCAGTAACGGTGTATGTTTGAGTTTTGTCTTTATTATTGCATACAACAGCTCCGTCCGGGCCGGTAATGAGCGATTGCCCCGGATGGGTAAATATTATAAAAATCCCGTTTTCATAGGCTCTTGTTCTCATCATGCAGAGATTCAAATCCCCATGCATTCCATAAGTCGGATTGAAAATTACCCTTGCCCCCTTAAGGGTAAGCGTTCGTGCCGTTTCTGGCCAGCGACGGTCCGCGCAGATCATTACCCCGAACAAGCCGAAATCAGACTCATATACGTTAAGGTGCTTGCCCGGCATATACTTATAATCATGTGTCTGGAGATGAAGCTTATCATACATTCCAACCAGCCTGCCGGTGCGATTGTATATCAAGGCGGTATTAAACACTCCATTAGCGGCCTTACGCGTACAGCCGTAAATGACCCACGCCTTGTTTCGTTTTACCCAGTTAGAGACTGCCTGCGTGTACCTCGAAGTTATAGGATTAATGGCATACTTATTCATATCGTCTTTTGTAACAGATTTCTCTGTCGATACATACCCATCTAAAAAACCCTCTGGGGTGACCACAACATCCACATCATGATTATTTTCGATATCCTTAAGTATATTCATCAGGCTCGTATGGTTCGCTCTCATATTTCCTTTTTCCGGATAAACCTTTACCTGTGCTACGCGGATTTTTGACGCCAGTTTCTTTTTGGGGATTTCGGAATCCGGATTTTCCTTGTTAGTCTCAGCAAATACCTTCGAGGCACCGATGCCGGCAACACCAGCGGCTATAAGAAACTCTCTTCTGGTTTGTCTTAACATGACTGTTCGCCTTCCTCTTAATCTATACTTCCCTGGATATGTTTTTCTTCGATGTTATGCACATTGTAACCTATGATACCGTAATCAGACGCTCAACTCAAAAATATTTTGCTGTTTATCACAACAATGACAATAGCAGCTATTATCAACAGACTTCTATATCCCAAAAGGGATTGCAGTAACAAGTAATTGCCGGTATTATAGTACCTGTGTCATCCGGAAAGGACTTCATAGGTGGATGGTATCTGTTAAGTATTGCCGATAAGAGGAACAACTCATGAAACATCAAATTAAATTTACGAGATTAACCACCACATTACTAATATGGACCACGCTGGCTCTGGCCTGCCCCCTCCGAGCTGATGAGCCATTCGACTATTTTCACAACTCATGGACAGTCATAGGGCTTAAAGATTATGCAGACGGAACACGCATTACCCCGGACAATCAGCTCGTTGTTCATGACAGCAGCAAAAAACCTTCAAGAGTTTTAATACGGTTCGGGCGACAATTGACTCCGCTAAACCGCCAACATACAAAGAAGCTAATGAACGGATGGCTGCCGGTTGTTTTAATCATTGCCGAAGATGGCCCGGTAAAATACGAATTTACTCTTTGGGCAACACCATTACCCTCGATTAAAAATTGGAAAAAGGCATTCGACAGGCCTATTGAAGGTGAGAATTATCTGAACTGGATATTAGTAAAGGTCACCAATAAGGGTCAAACAATTGCTGAGGCAAAGCTAAAAGTCGAACCAAATGAACCTTCCAGCACAATAGGAAATACTTTCGCCTGGTCATTGGCCGCCGGTGAAAGTGCCGAGGCCGTGGTATCAATACCATTCTCACCTCTTAAGGGCGAATCAGAATTTACCGGAGAAGACGCCAGGCTTTGGCTTAACCGGACTGTTCAATATTGGCAAAACATCATGTCAAAAGCCGCGAAAATCAGGGTTCCTTGCAAGAAAGCGACAGAGGCTCTTTTGGCTTCGCACATGTATCAGCTAATCTCAAATGACCATGGTGAAGTACATCCGGGAGAAGGATTTTATGATGAATTCTACATCCGCGATGGAGCATACCAGGTAATGGAATTTGAAGAAGCCGGCCTGAAAGACGCTGCGCAAAAAGCAATAGAAAGCTTCCTGACTCATCAAAGACCCGATGGACGCTTCGAGTCACAGAAAAATCAGTTCGACGCCAACGGCCAGGCATGTTGGGCACTTTGGCAGTTCTATAAAATCACCGGCGACCAACGATGGTTAAAAAAAGCATATCCTCAAATGCGGCAAGCAGTGGACTGGACTCTGAAAGCCAAACGCCAAGTACCTGCTGATTCACCATTTTCCGGAGTGCTGCCTAACGCCCCTGCAGATGGCGAGTATTTATGGGATGGAAAATATCATATTGTCGGTTACGACTTTTGGAACCTGCGGGCTTTATTATGTACCGCTGATGCGGCACAGGTTTTGGGTAGAACAGACGAAGCTAAGGAGTTACTTGGGCAAGCCGAGTCGTATCGTAATGCCATCGATAACGCCTGGAAAAAAACCGGGCTCGATTATTTCCCACCAAGTTGGGAAAAGGCAGGCACCCACTGGGGAAACACCGAAACACTATGGCCCACCGAGCTTTTCGCCCCGCACGACCCGCGAGTAACAGCTTTAATTGGTGAAGTCCGGAATAACCATGGTGGAGGCTTCATCGAAGGTACTATTCAGTGGCTTGGTCATCCGGATGCCATACATCCATACATGTCTTCTTACACTACCATGGCATCCCTCATAAGAGGAGAACACGAACAGGTTATAGAAGACTTCTATTGGTATCTTCTTCACTCAACCGCAGCCCATGCCTTCCCGGAAGGCATTTATTACAAAAAGCGTATCGCATGGAATGACACCATCCCTCACACTCTGGGAGCTTCCAATTATGCAATTATGCTTCGGCACATGCTCATCCATGAACACGGCGACGAGCTGCATCTGTTAAAAGCCGTTCCCGACTGGTGGCTGGCCGAAGGTAAAGAAATTCGCATCAAGCGAGCACCAACTCACTTTGGACCGATGAGCCTAATAGTGACCGGCACAAATAAAGGTGTACAGGTGAAATTTACCCCGCCCCGACGACAGCCCCCAAAGCGCATTTTTCTTTATCTGCCGGAGTCACGACAACTGATTAAACCGCTAAAAGGTGTTGAAGTCGTTTACAGACCGGAGCAGAAGACTCACTGGGACTTCCCAAAGGTAGTAAAGCTGTATTCGCAACAGCAGAAAGGTAAAAATGCCAATATCAGCGGTCTGGGAATAAATGAATCAGCTAATAG
>CAZIAN010000248.1:4034-5129 GCA_964537355.1 uncultured Pirellulales bacterium
GAAAATCAGGTAATAAATGCCCTAACCGGCGCGACTCCCAAAGTTGATTTTACAGCCGAAGCTCTGGTTCCCGCCAAACGCCTCTGGAACTACTTTATCGAAGTGAACGTATCGGGCGACTACAACGATGCTTTTCCTCTTAAACGTCAGGATGGAAAGCAAGACCCCCAGGGAAATGGACAGCCTTCCATTATTTACAGAGGCAAAATAACCTCATCACCCGGCCGGCGAAGCAATCCTCAATTGATCGGTAGAACAGACCAATTTCAAAGCGTTAAAAATATCATTACAGACCTAAAAGGAATTACCACCGCTAAAGATTTATTCTCCGCAATCGAAGTATCCTGCCAACTGTAAAAAATAAGAAAAGTAGCACGCGAGTTGTTATTGCGTGTTTTTCCTACTGCTGAAGAAGCTGCTGTATCCCCCTATTTCTGCATCCTTACCGGTATCATCAGCCAGAAGTGCTTTATAATTTTTTATGACTTTCTTGTAGGCGTTGGCGTGTTCTTCAATTATTTCAGGCAGATAACGCTTAAACCACGGGACTTCGAAGACACAGAGGTTAATACTTTCCGCCACAGACAGTTTTTCGATGTATTTGTCAATGTTAGCGGATTCAGCAAGACCGGCAATTCGCGTCGGCCTACCGTGCCCGTAAACATCCATCGTTGTAAAAAGTGGATGCAGATGCAGGGGCTTATTACAACCGGGATTACAGACAGAACCTTCGGCGCGAATCGCTTCACTGAACCTCGACAATGAAAGACCGTCCAATTCCTGAGCAGCATACCTGAAATGCGGATAGTACCAGCCGCCCTTGGTGGTGTTTGTACCTTTTGGCGGGCGAATCGGCTTAATTCCCGCACTATCATCGAGAAGGTCACAGAAGTAGTTCATCGCCTTGTCGATTTCCGCCATCTGCTTCGGATACAGTTCCAGTTGCACAAGTCCGAAAGCGGAGCTTAACTGGTGTATGCGATGCTTATATCCGCCACTGGGCAATCCGGCAAAAGGTATAAGCTCTTTTAATGTAATCTCATCATGGCGTATGTAATGGCCGAACAAAATGGCACGCTCATAGACTTTCCGGTC
>CAZIAN010000248.1:5229-7237 GCA_964537355.1 uncultured Pirellulales bacterium
CCGAGATTATAGGCCGGGGTGACGGTGGCCCAGTAAGTAAGACTCGGCACGATGACCTCGTCACCGACTCCGATACCCATACCATACAAAGCTCCGAGGATCGCAGCGGTTCCATTATGATACGCCAGGCCGTATTCTCGACCAAGCAACTGGGCATACTTTTTCTCAAATTCCCTCGTTAAGTCAAAACCTGACATCCCACCGGCACGCAATACTTCTAAAACCGCCTGCTCATGCCGCTCGGTGACAACTGGCCATTTGAACATGTCCTCCTGCTGTGATTTCACCGCCCTTTCACCGCCAAACAGTGCCAATTCGTTTTGTATTTGTCCCTCTTGGGCCATATCAGCCTGCACTCCTTTATTGACTCGCCATCTCAAGTGCTCTGGTCGTGATGTAGTACTTCGCTATCATATCGGAGACTTCCCAGTCCGGCAGCTTTCCCTGCTCCAGGTATTGCAGAAACTTTTCTGTAACGATTCTAAAGTGAGCTTCGTGTCCGATTCGATGCTCATCAGGCACTATCACCTGCCAGGAATTTGTCAGTCGTTTTAGTGTCAAACCGGGGTATTTACTTTGCAACCCGGTGACTGCCCTTTTTAGAGAAGCCCCCAAGAGCACGCCGCTTGTCCCTGGAGCAGGCTCAACATAAAGCTCCGGCCGATAGTTCTCTTCTTTCCCCTGCCGGATGATAACGTTGGCTTTCGTACCCCTGAACAACGAATGATGTGTGTCACCACCACCCTCCGGGGCCTGGAAATCCCAGCTAACAGCCAGCCTCATATAAATGTCTTTCATTTCAAAGATCATTTCTCCGTTTGAATAATACGGCAAAACACCTTCGCTATTTAGTTTGCCTTTGAGATATTCCGGAAAATCGGGTGCTCTTGTCACCTTTGCGTATTGCTCTCGTGTGAGCATTGTCGGCCAGCGCCTGGCTTGTAAAACTTCTATGTCTTTTCGGTAATTGATCGGCTCTTCGGAAAAGCATGTCCACATCATCAAATCTATCAGGTGCGTTGTTACGTCCACCAGCCCTTCACCCTGCTGGGTACTGTCAAAATACCAGGTCGGCCGCTTGATAGGTGTCCCGGAGACATACTTGAAAAAATGATGGACGCTTTCCTTAACGACAGCCGGTTCATCAACTGAGCCTTTCTTCAGTTCACCGAATACGTCTTTATTGAGAACAAGCATCTTCTGCAAAATGCAAAGCACGTTAAAACGCTCGGTCATAATATCATAGAGCAGCACACCGTTTTGCTCCGCCGTATCAAAGGCCCGCTCCAGGAGCCTGAAACCGGCCGCATCGATGCACATCGGCTTGTCTGAAAAAACATTCAAACCGGCATCGACGGCGGACATGATATACATGGTTTTTTTCTGATTGTTCCCGGACATTACAACGACATTGCCGGGCTTCTCAGTGAGCATCTTTTCGAGGTAATCATCTCCGGTATAAACTTTTTCCTGCCAGCTTGTGGGCTCTTCCGAACGGCTGTTAAAATCCTCAATGCGCTTTAGATATTCCTGCACCTCGGCACCGGCCGGGGCATAGACATAGACCACGGGAGCAACCTGGTCGTACATACTTTTTTGGACAAGGGCCGCATGATAATGCCCGGGATTGAGAACCATCAGCTTAACTTTGTCGCCGTCAGCAGTATCTTCCGTATTCCCCTCTTGTTGCACGGCACATGAAAAAAACGCTGTCAACAGGCAAAGACATATAACAGATAAAACTATATTTCTTACCATAACCGAACTCCTTTTATTTTGACGGCGAAAAAACTAACCGATTATCCAATAAACCGCGCCAATCAACAAACCCACACCAGCCCAGGCAGCAAGGAACCCAAAAATACCAATCATAGTGGGCCTGGGTATCTCGAAATCAGGGTGGTCAATAAGAGTATTTCGTGGAGCTGGCTCCACCCCCGCCGGCAGCGTAAACGGCGTTGTCTCCGGCTCATCCGGACCGATAGGCGTCCGTAAACACGCATAAAAT
>CAZIAN010000249.1:0-639 GCA_964537355.1 uncultured Pirellulales bacterium
CTATAGCCGGTGACTGCCAGGAAAGTTGGCATATAGCACCACCGGTGTTCTCATAATACTCCAGAATAATTTCATACTGCTGTCCGGCCGAGAGGGCAATGTCACCGCTGTCATGCGTGTCCCCATGGTCGGTCCAGTTATTAATAATCTGTTGATCATTCACCCATAAGCGTATCCCGTCGTCAGATTGAGTATGGAAAGTGTAGGTCGCAGTAGCCGGTACTTCAATCTTACCCGACCATCGTACTGCGAAACCGTCAGGATTAACCGACGGAGCCGGCGAGCCACTCCAGTTAAAATTTACGGTAGGATCTATGCGCTCCATTATAAACTCCCGCCAGGGATCAGCTGCAGTGCCGTGGTAATACTCACCGAACAAACCTTCAGCGCCATTGGCCAGGCCAACCAGGCCCAGCACTAAAACAAAAGGAATTAAATAAATCAATTTTTTAGACATAATAATCCTCCTATAAAACTAAAGATAGATTGTGAATTGAAATGTAATATTTTCACACTTGAAGCACAAAGCATGTACTGCAACTCTGTACTCCACGTCTTAAATCCTCCTCATATTGTAACTATAACTACAGGAATTGCGCCCACAGGAAGCCTAAACCAACCAACGGTTAGCTGGATTGC
>CAZIAN010000249.1:649-7161 GCA_964537355.1 uncultured Pirellulales bacterium
TATATTAATAGCGTCCACAGAAAAATTCCAACAATCAACAGTTGCCGGTTCGTGCAGACACAAGCTTTATAAATATTAACAATAACAAAAAAGCTCTTTTCCCATCAAACAAATGGGAATCTCAAAATAATCACTAATAATCATAAAAAGGGGCTTATACCGAATCAACCAGTATAAGCCCCGAATTGACACTAATCTGCTGCTTCAATGATGCAAAATCAACTGCCAGCCAAATCTCGGCTTACTCCGCTGATTATTGCAGAGTAATATCGTCAAACAAAACCGTACCTGAACCACCGGCCTGCGGATTGGCTTTATTACCGAAACCAATAGTAATCGAATCGACATTGGTCAGGTCAACGCCCTGGTCTGCAAAGGCCTGCAAATCGATAGTCCATTCCGTCCAGATTGCCACTGTAGCTGCGTCAGGATTATCATTGTTGACAATAGCGGTACCATTGAGAGCAACGTACATCTGCTCAGCCGCATTAGCCGCATCGCCTATGAAATAAAGCGTCAGCTTGGTTACACCATTAGCGGTCCAGTCACGCGGGGACGTCAATGTCAAAGTTGCTTCAGAGTTCCCGACAGCGTTGTCATAGAAATAAGGCATCGACTGATTGCCACCATGAACGATATTCTGCTCTGCATAAGGTGGAAATTCATTACCAACGAGAGCCCCGTTCGTAGCCGGGCTGTCAAAACCATCTACCCAGGCGTAAAAGATATTGTTGCTCTGGGCTTCACCCGGATCAAGGTCATTGTAGTTCTCCATATCATCCACAACAGGGTAGGCAGCCGTCGTAAAGCTCCATACGTCACCTGTCCACGGACTGGCGGGATTAGTGCTATTGACCTCATCAACACGCCAGTAATAGGTGGTAGCCATCTCAAGCTGTCCGGGGTCAAAGATTTCAGAACCGAGAGCCTGGCTGCCTTTGGATTCCAGTGCACTTGCATCAGTACCGAAATAAACCTCGTGAGAGGCAGCTTCTTCGCCCGGGTCCCATCTGAAAGTCGCCATCTGGCTTACGTCCACGGCACCATTAGACGGTGTCGGGCGAGCGGCCCAGACAGGCAGCAATAATACGGACTGAGGAATTATTTGCTTGTCTAAGGATGGATTTGACCAAGACAGGTTTGCCTGCATATTAGCGCCGCCTCCGTATCCTCCTCCTGAGACATTAGATATTTCCACGACTATCGGAACAGTTCCAACCTCAAGGTCAACCTTGCCCTGATACTCGATAGCCATATGATGTGCCATCCAGTTATTTACTATCAACTGGTCATCCACCCACAGTCGTACGGCTGAAAATACATTCAAATAGAAAGTGTAAGTCTCTGTGTATGGCACGTTCAATACACCGGTCCATCTTACAGAAAATAAAGGAGCATCAACTCCCGGACCCGGTGCGTCGCCGCCCCAGTTATAGTCAATCCCGGGTTCTACGCGGGTCAGAATCGGTGTGCCGGACAAATCCAGGTTATTGAAGTATTCTCCTTTGATACCTCCAATGCTGGCATCACCGGTCGTAAAGCTCCAGATATCTCCTTTCAGAGTGTTAGCGCCATCGAACTCATCGACACGCCAGTAGTAAGTCTTGCCCAACTCAAGTGTATCAAGTGCATAAGTCGTAGGAATCTGAGGCGCACCGCCTGTGGCACTGTCAACCTCGTCGAAAGTCTCACCGAAATAGACGGTGTGCATCCTTCCGCCCTTACCAGCGCTCCAGCTAAGGTCCGCATCCGGAGATACAAGCCTTGCATTATCGGGCGGAGTGGGCTTCCATGCAATATTGGGGGGAATCGTAAATCTCCAGAGTTCACCTTTCCAGGGGCTGTCGGGATTGGCATCGTTTACCTCATCGACACGCCAGTAGTAAGTAGTACCGGGGACAAGGCCATCAGGGTAAAGGAATCCGGGGAATCCAGCTACGAGGAACGGTGAGGCCTGGTTACCTACGAAGGTATCGCCGATTCCTTTGGTTACTTCATCCATATTGGTGCCGATATAAATGTCGTGCGTGGCTGCAAAAGCACCCGGCACCCAGCTAAGTGTCGCCCAGGTATCCTCATGTACAGCGCGGTCGGCAGGAAACGGGGTGTTAGCCGCCGGATTGCCGCCAAGTCTTTTTATCTCGCTCTGCGTGAGTGCCCTGTTGTAGATGCGGACATCGTCCATAACACCGTTGAACTCGTCACCGGCCGGTGCCTGTGACCATTTGGTGCCAATAAAAAGAGGACCGTCAGAAGTAGCTAAATTGTCGCTGAAGGCCGTTTCACCAACCAGGACCCCATCGTAATAAACCCTAATCATTGAGTGGTCGTAAGTAGCAGCCAGGTGAGTCCACTCACCAATCGGGGGTATGTTGCCCGTGATTTCAAAATTCGCAGCGGGGGGTAAGTGTACTCTGATATTGTTACCGCCTTCTTTAAGGAAGCGATACTGGTCATCCGAACCTTCTGTACTTTTTTGCAGTATTCTGTTGTTCCCCGTCCAGCTCGGATTTACCCAGGCGGCAATGGTAATTTGCTGGGTAGGATTTAACGATGGAGAACTTGGAACAAGCACATAATTATACGGGCCGTTGAATTCCATCGCTCCACCGATTTTCCCTTCAGTCGTCCACGCCACGGGACCATGAAGGGTACCATCGTTCCCATTGCCGGAAGAATCGGCGGCAATATCGCCCGTACCTTCATCGAACGTCCACCAACCGACAAGAGCCGGGTCGGTGTCAAGGTCAATAGCCCTAACTACAGATGTGTTAGCCAGAGACAACACCAGAATAAAAGAAACCAGGTAAAACAATTTCTTAGACATAATAGTTCTCCTTACACAAGAATTAAAATAATTATGGATTATGCTTTGGCCACACACCAAAACACCCTTTACCTCCGACAAGCACGACAAATTTTATTTGTGATTTTTTTTAGCTTTTAATATGTGCCTGCCTAAAATACCTGTACCTGCAAGACCTTCGCTCCTGCTTATCGCAAGAAAGCAATGGAATACAGGTAACTTCAAATAATGAGACCGATAATAATTTTTACACTCCATACATTCAACCTATCCGGAGCCCAGGAGATTATTTACTGCCTGCCGCCACCTCCTTTCTTCAAATGGCAAATATTTGCCGTCTGTTGAAATGTAAAAATTCTATCTCCGAAGCATACAACTTCGGTTTCTCTCAACTTCTATTTGCTGGTCTGTGCGGCCCGGAAAATGAAAAAACTGCAGAAGCTCCACCTGCAAGAAGACAAAAAAAGCTCTTACATAGTGGGCCTTTTAGGGCACACGCTTCACCGAATTCTATATATAACAAATTATACACCCTGTCGTCAAGGAAAAAGGGCGTTATTTTCCAAAGAAATTACACTTGACATACCGATAAGAATATGAGAGAAAGGGATGAAGGCGTAGATATTCCCTCTGAGAGAAGCAGCGGCAGAAAACAGCTTTGCTATAGAATTAGACGGAAATCATAATGCAAAGATCCTCAGAGGTGCTAAAAGTCTTTTATGGGGCATTATTATTGAAAACCGGGCCTTGCTTTAACGCATCCACGTACATCTCATGGGTGCACGCTTCACCGAGCATAAGCAAGGCCCTTTTTATCGAAAAGCAAAATTTCCAGGATGATACACAGGTACGTGTACACACTTCACCATTAATTTTATATACCAAATTGCCCATGATTTCAAGAAAAATTCGTTTTATTAATGAGTTTCTTCTCGTTATTGAGAATTAAATTACAGCCAACAACACACGTTCTTTACTATTGAAACGGGCGCAATCATGTCATATCAGGAAAACTAATCTGGAAAAATTCATTTTGTTAGGCACTCTAAGAAAAAGATTGACACTCAATACCGGTCGGAGTAAATAGCGTTTGGCTGTCGGGATTCTTACGTCAGAAGACCGCCTCGATTTTAGTCCGCTGTTTACGGCAAATGCTTTATCGATGAAAGGATGAACTCTATGTGGCTGTTAATCCTGCTTCTGCTTGCTGTTGTTTTCATCATTATTGCTACAACCAGGCTGAACCTGCACCCTTTTCTTGCACTTTTAATAGCCGCATTCGGATACGGTATCTTATGCGGAAAAATGTCACTTGAGCAAATAGTCGAGGCGGTAAATGCGGGCTTCGGCGGCACAATCGGCTACATCGGTATAGTTATCTTAGCAGGAGCGGTCATCGGGACATTTCTGGAAAAATCCGGCGGCGCGTATAAACTGGCCGAGAGCACGCTCAAAATGGTCGGCAGTAAAAATGTACCTCTGGCTATGGGGATAATCGGATATATTGTCAGCATTCCTGTGTTTTGTGATTCGGCCTTTGTCATCCTTTGTCCTTTGGCCAAAGCGCTTTCCCGCAAAGTAAAGATATCGTTAGCGGCCAGTGCAATAGCTCTTAGCCTCGGTCTCTACGCCACCCACACAATGGTCCCGCCGACGCCGGGGCCAGTCGCGGCGGCGGGTCTGCTGGAGGCCGACCTTGGCCTGGTAATTCTGTGGGGAGCGCTGGTAAGTATTGTCGCCCTGGGAGCCGGCTGGTTGTTTGCAATAAAGTTTGCAGCTAAAATATACATCAGCCCCGAGGCGGATTCGACGGAACAGGATTCGCAGGAACTAACCACTGAAGCACCTTCAGCTCTCAGATCTGTCGTTCCAATCTTTCTACCTATAGTTTTGATTATAGCCAGGTCAATCGGAGATTTCCCAAGCCATCCATTCGGTCAGGGTAACGCGGCGGCATTCATCAGTTTTGCCGGTCAGCCGGTAGTGGCGCTTCTCGTGGGCGTTTTCTTTGCTCTGCTGCTGCCGAAAAAAATTACTCCTGAAATGCTTTCGGCATCCGGCTGGGTCGGGCAGGCGGTCGTTGCCGCGGCAACTATCATTATCATAACCGGCTGCGGCGGCGCTTTCGGAAAGGTGCTGCAGAATTCAGGAATCGCAGATGTCGTGAAGGGATATCTGGGCGAAAGTACAGGTTTAAGTATCTGGCTGCCTTTCATCATCGCCGCGGCGCTCAAAACAGCACAGGGCTCGTCAACCGTAGCCATAATTACAACAGCGGGTATAGTTGCGCCGCTTTTGGGGACGCTCGGTCTCGAAAGTCCGACAGCGAGAGCGCTTGCTGTGGTAGCCATCGGCGCCGGCTCTATGGTGGTCAGCCATGCAAACGACAGTTATTTCTGGGTAGTTACGGGTCTGTCTAAAATGAGTGTCAAGCAGGGTTATAAACTGCAAACAATCGGGACACTCGTAGAAGGTTGCGCCGCGGCGGTTACGTTATGGATTATCAGTCTGGCTGTTCTCTAAAGAACAAACAAATCTTGATGGAACTTTAGTTTTATGAAAATTGTCATCGCAACAGACTCGTTCAAAGGGACTCTCAAAGCTTACGAGGCTTGCGAAATTATCGCAAAGGCCATCGCTGAAATCACGCCCGATGCTCTGCTTGTGATAAAACCAATGGCCGACGGCGGTGAGGGCACCGCAGCGGCAATGATTAAAGCCGCCAACGGTAGATGGATTGGGCAAACGGTAATGGGCCCGATGCCGGATATGCAGGTCGAAGCGGGATTTGCCTGGTTCGACGACAAAACAGCGCTCGTTGAGATGGCCTCGGCCAGCGGACTCGAACTGCTTTCTTCCGAGCAGATGAATCCGCTCAAGACAACCACCTACGGGACAGGTGAGCTTGTTAAAGCCGCTCTTGAATACGGTGCCCAAAAAATCCTCCTGGCGGTAGGAGGCAGCGCAACCGTTGACGGCGGCCTCGGAGCAGCTATGGCTTTAGGATGGAAATTCCTTGATAACCAAGACATTCCAATCCCGCTCGGCGGTGCGGCCCTTAAGAACATCACAAAAATAGTCAAACCCGAAAACCTTAATCTTGTTCCGGTCGAAGTCCTCTGCGATTGCGACAATCCACTCTGCGGCGAGAAGGGTGCAGCCAAAGTTTACGCCCCTCAAAAAGGCGCAACAGAGAAAATGGTAGAGCAACTGGAAAAAGGCCTTGCTCATCTTGCCGAGCTTGTCAGTGAACAACTCGGTCGTGATATAAATATCCCCGGCGCAGGTGCGGCCGGAGGACTGGCCGGAGGTGCTATAGCTTTTATGAATGCCGATGTCGTATCCGGCATAGACACGATAATGGCCCACAGCAAACTCCTTGCCGAACTCGAATCCGCTGACTGGGTCATTACGGGCGAAGGTTCTTTCGACTCACAATCGCTCTATGGAAAAGTTGTTTCAGGAATTCTAAAATCGGCCTCACAATCAAACACCCGAGTTGCCGTTCTCGCCGGTCAGATAAATATACCTCGACAGGAATATGAAAAAACAGGAATCGCCGCCGCCATATCATGCCGAGATGAAAATATGCCGCTCGATTACGCACTCGAAAACAGCCGCGAGCTGCTCTACTCGGCCGCACAGCGTTTCGCAACGCAATACCTGTCTGATTGCCCCTGAAAACGTATGTTTTAAACAGGTCGGC
>CAZIAN010000250.1:0-7141 GCA_964537355.1 uncultured Pirellulales bacterium
TCGGGCTGCTCGTCTTCGATGAGGAACATCATCTACCCGGCAAATGCCGTCGTGAGGCTGCCATTCTGAGCACGGCAGCCATGAGGCTTGGATTGACAGCTACGCCTGAACGCTCGGACGGTCTGCATAAGGATTTGGATTGGCTTATCGGGCCGGTTGTTTATTATATGCCATTTAAGCAGGCTGAAGGCTCAACATTAGCTAACTTCGATGTGGTGCGTGTTCCTGTGGCATTAAATGATTACGAACAAGCAACCTACGACCAGTGCAGCCGGGTGATTCGGCACTTTATAATCTCACGCCGTAAGGAACAGCCAGGCTACAAGTGGCAGGATTTGTGTAAAGAATCAGGCAAAGATCCTCAGGCCCGTAACGCCCAAAAAGCTTATTACCTTAAGCAATCTATTGAAAACCGTGCTGCTGAAAAGCTTCGCGTGCTGGAAGATATTTTCAGGTTACACAAAGGTGAGCAAATTCTTGTTTTTGCAGGCTCGAATATAATGGCAGTAGAAGTATCCAGGCGTTTCCTTGTGCCGACAATTTTGTCGCATACTCGCAAACGCGAACGTCTTGCTGTTTTGAATGGCTTTGCTAATGGTCGGTTCGAGGTTCTTGTTGCCAACCGTGTTCTGGATGAAGGGGTTGATGTGCCTGAAGCGAAAGTAGCGGTGGTTATTGGTGGACAAGGCTCAACCCGTCAGGCAAAGCAGCGGCTCGGTCGGGTTTTGAGAAAATCCGGCAATTCCAGAGCCACTTTATACGAAGTAGTCTGTGAGAATACCAGGGAAGTTCAACGCAGCCGAAAGAGGCGAAAAAGCGATGCTTACGAGCGAACAATCCATCGTAGAGTTTAAGGCAGGCCGGGCCATTCCCGACCGCCTGATGCAGAGTACACATCGGCATTATACCGAATACGCCGAGAAGATGCTTTACGTTTATCGCAATGGTACCGGCCGGCAGCGACGCCGGCTGCATCGTCAAATTGAATCGCTTTTTGCAGATGAGCCGGATTGTCCCATTCGCCGCATTCAGGCATTTTGCAAGCTGCTGGATGACAAAAGCAATTTTCAGGCTGATCCCGAAGGTAACGCCTCAAAATTACGGCTGCAGGTTTTTACCAAAGCCAGGCGCTTTCATCCGCTTGTCGAGCAGACAGATCGGCTCTTCGAACATGATGAAAAAAAGATAAAAGCACAGCTTGCTGACAATCTCGGCTTACCGTGGGACCAAATAGAACAGAACCTTTATTCGGACGTGATAGCTTTTCAGCGGCTGGAGCGGTTCGAGGGATATCCCAGTCCGTTAGCTTTGCTGTCGCGATATAACATAGCTCAACTTCAAGCATGTCTCTACCGAGCTGAAGGTATAATAGTTTCAGCAACTGATGATTTCAAAACCATCCTCCGTTACGCAAAGCTGGCTCGGCTGTTACACCATATAGAGCGATTAGGCCCTTCAAAATACCGTATCGTTTTTTCAGGGCCTGTCTCAGTATTACACCAGAGCCGACGATACGGTGTAAATTTTGCTAAGTTTCTACCGTCCTTGCTGGCTTGCAAAGGGTGGCAAATGACAGCCTTGCTAAAAACTCCGTGGAATACGTCTGCGAAATTAAACATCTGTGAAAGTGACGGTTTCACCAGCCATCTGCCATCACCGGATGAGTTCGACTCAACTCTGGAAGAATCCTTTGCTAAGAAATTCGGCCCAAAGCGCAACGGCTGGCAGTTGATTCGTGAAGGCGAGATTCTCCATGAGCACCAGAAGACTTTCGTTCCGGACTTTACTTTTCGACATGAAGACGGCACCGAGGTACTTTTAGAAATAGTTGGTTTCTGGACACAGGAATATCTGACACACAGACGAGAAACCTTGCAACAATTTCGACATCACAGGATTATAATTGCAGTGCCGGAAAAAACCCTGCGAGAAGGAGCAAACATCGGGGAAAATGTGCTGGTTTATAAAACAGTATTAAAACTAACTCCTTTAATGGAAATTCTGGAGAAACTCCGAACCGAAGACAGACACTATTAAAAGTAACTTCGAGAGTATATTGTCTATGATGGAAAATATTCAAAAAGCACTGACTAAGTATTGGGGCTATGATAGTTTTCTGCCATTACAGAAAGAAGCTATGGAATGCATCAGCCGCGGCACCGATTCGATAGTAGTTCTGCCGACCGGCGGCGGCAAATCACTTTGTTTTCAGGCGCCGGCCGTGACTATGCCGGGACTTGCTGTTGTGGTATCGCCTCTTATATCTTTGATGAAAGATCAGGTTGACGCATTAACAGAATGCGGTGTTTCCGCAATGAGGATTGACAGTTCCATGTCTGTTAGTGAACGCGATAATGTTATTGCCAGAATCAATGAGCAAACGCTGAAACTGCTGTATCTGTCTCCTGAACGGTTTTTGTCTGACGGCTTCGTTGATTTTCTTAAAAAAACGAAGCTGTCCTTTATCGCTGTTGACGAAGCTCACTGTGTCAGTATGTGGGGCCATGATTTTCGGCCGGAGTACCGTCAACTGGGATTATTAAAGCAGATTTTTCCTGACGTTACCATTGCGGCTTACACTGCTACCGCTACTGAACACGTTCGCAGCGACATTGCCGAGCAGTTGCGACTCAAAAACCCTCAGATGCTAATCGGCTCATTCGACAGACCAAATTTAGTCTATAAAGTTCGGCCAAGAAAAACGATTATAAAACAAGTCCGTGCCGTACTTGACCGGCACAAAGGCGAATCCGGCATAATTTACTGTATCCGACGCAGAGACGTTGATGCTATGTGTGCTCAACTGGCAGGTCAGGGCTACAGTGTTGCACCATATCATGCCGGTATGACGGGTGAAGACCGCAAGAAGAGCCAGGACCAATTCGTCAATGAAAAAGCTGATACTATTGTAGCTACTGTTGCTTTTGGCATGGGTATCGACAAATCAAATGTTCGTTATGTTATTCACACCGGTATGCCCAAATCACTTGAGCACTATCAGCAGGAAAGCGGCCGGGCAGGCCGGGATGGACTTGAAGCCGAATGTTCCCTGTTCTATTCAGGCGGTGATTATGGTATCTGGAAAAGTCTGATGAGTGATATGCCACCTGAAGCCCATAAGATTGCCATGATTAAACTCAGCGGAATCTATAGCTACTGTACCGGCGGGGTATGCAGACATAAGGCGATTCTTCGTTACTTCGGCCAGGACCTCAACAAGGATAACTGTACCGCCTGTGACATGTGTCTTGGCGAATTGGATTGTATGGATGACTCTTTAGTCACCGCCCAGAAAATCTTGTCCTGTATCGTTCGTCTTGATCAGCGATTTGGGGGCAACTATACCGCTTCGGTACTGACCGGCTCACAAGAGAAGCGAATAATAGAAAACAACCACGATAAGCTAAGTACTTATGGACTTTTGAGCGACTATTCGAAACACACTGTGCATGACTGGATTGAACAGCTTGCAGGTCAGGATTACGTCGAAAAAACCGGCGAATACAATGTTCTTAATGTGGCCGAAAAAGGATGGGATGTTCTAAAAGGTAAAGAAACACCTCGTTTGTTAAAACCTGCACAAAAGGAAGTCAAAACCTCCAGGGTGGCCGCAGATTCATGGGATGGTGTTGATAAGGGATTATTTGAAGCTTTACGAAAATTACGGTCAACTATTGCAAGCAAAAAGAAAGTGCCTGCTTATGTAGTCTTTGGCGATACAGCACTGAGAGATATGGCCAGACGAAGACCTTCCACACTTGAAGGATTTTTGGAAGTCAAGGGGGTGGGCGAGGAAAAATGCCGCCAATACGGCCAAACAGTTCTTGCTGTTATTAAAGATTACTGTCCGGCAAATTCTCTGGAAACGGATGTCGGTGCGAATCAGAAAACGGTTTTAGACAAGTTACAAATAAATAAGCCCAAAACACCTTCAAGGCTGAGCAAAGCAAGACGGCTTGCCTTTGATTTGTTTGAGCAGAAACTTTCTATTGAGGAAGTGGCAAAGTCTGTTAATCGAGCGGAATCAACAACAATCCAATATCTGGTCGAATACATTAAACGAGAGAATATCAATAAGCCGTACCCTTGGGTAGATGAGCAAACTTTTGGTCTTATTATCAATGCCGTGAAACAGGTCGGTAGCGATCGGACGAAGCCCATCTTTGATTTACTAAACGGCGAAATAGCTTACGACCAGATACGGATCAGCATTGCGTGTCTTCGTAACAATGGTTAGAATCCATTTGTTTCAGATAGTTGAAAATTTAATTTATAATTATGCAAAATTCAAAAATAGATGAGAGTACGATTATTTTTATAATAAGGATTTGACGAATGGACAAACGCAAAAGCAGGAAGAAAACGCCAAGGGCGGGTAAAGTCACAAAGATTTCACGTTTGCGCAAGCCCGAAGATATGCCTTTGGAACAATGGCAGATCGCCTTACGAAAACAGTTCGCACAAAAACAGAATTTTCGACTTAAAAATATGGGTGACGAGCCGATTTTCTCTGAATTTACTGTTACAAACCCCGAAACCGGCGGTGAATATCGCGTTGCAATCCGCGGCCAAAGAATCGGCGATAATTACTGCTCGTGTCCGGATTTTGCGATCAATACTCTCGGAACCTGCAAGCATATCGAATTTACACTCGCTAAGCTTCAGCGAAAACGGGGAAGTAAAAAGGCTTTTACAGATGGTTTCCAGTCAGCTTATTCAGACGTTTATCTGCGTTACGGTGCCAAGCGGGAAGTGATATTCAGCCCCGGAGTTAAATGTCCAAAACCTCTTCTGGAGCTTGCTTCACATTACTTCGATAAATATGGGATTCTAAAGCCGCAAGCTTACTCCCAATTCGATACTTTTATGAAGAAGGCCGGAACATTCGAACACGATCTGTACTGTTATGAGGATACAATAGAATTCATTGCCCAGGTCAGGGACCATGCTTACCTAAAGAAACGAATTGAAAAGGCTTTCCCGGACGGTGCGAACAGTGATGCTTTCAGGAAGCTGTTGAAAGTCCGGTTATATCCTTATCAGCGCAAGGGAGCTTTGTTTGCTGCAAAAGCAGGACGAAGTCTGATAGCTGATGATATGGGTCTCGGCAAGACCATTCAGGCAATTGCGGTAGTTGAGATATTAGCCGAAACAGTCGGCCTTGAGCGTGTACTGATTATCTCTCCGACTTCGCTGAAGCATCAATGGAAACAGGAGACTGAGAAATTCTGTGGTCGTTCAGCCGAAGTTGTAGAAGGCTCTCTCGTAAAACGAGCCAGGCTTTACAGCAATGAATCATTTTATAAGATCATCAATTATGAAGTTGTCCACCGCGACCTTGACCTTATCCGCAACTGGGCACCGGAAATGATTATCCTTGATGAAGCCCAGCGAATCAAAAACTGGAGAACCCGAAGAGCACAAAGCGTAAAAAAACTTGATTCAAAATATGCCCTCGTACTTACCGGAACACCGTTAGAGAATCGCCTGGAAGAACTGCACTCCATTGTTGAATTTGTCGACCGCTTCCATCTTGGTCCGATGTTTCGTTTCCTCGCCGAGCATCAGCATGTAGATGAAGTTGGCCGGGTAATAGGATATCGTAATCTTTCCAAAATCGCCAAATCATTAGAAACGATTCTTGTTCGACGCACCAAAAACGAAGTTTTGAAGGAATTGCCGGAACGTCTGGATAAGAACTATTTCGTTCCAATGACCGCCGAGCAAATGAAGTATCATGAAGAAAACCGGGAAACTGTCGCACGTATCGTTGCCAAGTGGCGACGGCTCGGATTCTTACCCGAAACCGAACAGAGAATACTTATGATTGCTCTGCAGAATATGCGAATGAGCTGCAACAGCACCTATCTTCTTGACAAAAAAACCGACTATGGCATTAAAGCCGACGAACTGATTTCGGTCCTTGAGGAAGTATTTGAACAACCGGATGCAAAGGTAGTGATATTCAGCCAATGGCTGGGAACACATGAAATACTTTTGGATCGTCTCAAATCGTCTAAACGTAATTATGTACTATTTCATGGTAGTATCCCAAGTTCCAAAAGAAAGGACTTGATAAGACAATTCAAAAATGAGCCTGATTGCCGAGTGTTTCTCTCAACAGATGCCGGCGGGGTAGGACTGAACCTTCAAAACGCTTCAGCGGTGGTTAATATGGATTTGCCCTGGAACCCGGCAGTGCTCGAACAGCGCATCGGACGGATTCATCGTCTTGGCCAGCACCGCCCGGTGCGTGTAGTAAATTTTGTTGCTCAGGGGACTATTGAGCATGGAATGCTTTCGCTGCTTTCGTTTAAGCAATCCCTTTTCTCAGGTGTTCTTGACAAAGGAAAAGACGAGGTTTTCCTTGGCGGAACAAGGCTTAAGCGATTTATGGACTCGGTCGATAAAGCCACAAATGCTATCCCCGAATCGATGCCTCAACAAGCCAAAGCAGAAGGGAACGGAGATGGCGAGGAACCGGAAGCTTCCGTTGTAGAAAAGAAGGAAGTCTCAGAAGCAGTACAGCAAGAGTCCTGGGACGATATTGTGTCAACAGGCTTATCATTCCTTGACAAACTTGGTCGTACACTGCTTGGAGAAAAAAGTCGATCACAACACCCGGGTTCAAAGATATCTTCCGGATTAACAATTGAAACAGATAAAGCTACCGGCCAGCGCCATCTGAAATTAGCATTACCAACAAAGGAAACCCTTCAGGATATAGCCAATCTGCTCAATGAATTCTCAAAGAGGTTATAAGGTTCCAACAGTAATAACCAAGTTATAGCAATTGTAAAGGGCAGAGCAAAATCGCGGCACCCCTGACATACTTACCCCATACCAGATGAGTGGTCAATTCTTTTAACTGATGTACGGACAATAAAAACTATCCAAGCGATTTGACAAATGAACAGTGGAAAACCGTACGTGCACAAACTCACCTGCTGGTTTGTCATTGATGGAATGGGCGGCGGTTATCTCGATGCGGGCTTCGCAGGATCGGCTGTTCTGGCGGGCCATGTCATAATCACGCGCCTAAGTCCAACGCAAAAAAGTTGTTATGAAATTATATGGAGATTTAGAGTAACCGGATACATTGCCGCGGCAGTTCGAAAATCGTCCACCCACCCCGATTGCT
>CAZIAN010000251.1:0-7135 GCA_964537355.1 uncultured Pirellulales bacterium
ATGATGCCTGTATTATTCAGGCCCCTCAGTACCAGGCTCAGTGATAATACTCTTACGACACCAAGGGCTTCTGGAGTATTAAGAAAGTTTACTACTATTGGAGCTGAAAGATAAGTCATCATGGCGAGCAGAAAACCTCTGACTACTGATATAGTCCATGCAGTATTCATAAACTCAGCATTAACGTCCTTGTTCTGAACTAATGCTTTATTGAATCCTGTCTTGGTGAAACTCTCCAATGCCGAGGAAACTATGTAAAATACTCCTACGACACCAAATGTTTCCGGGCTTAGCAGCCTAGCTAAGATGATAGTCAGTATCAGGTCCAAACCTCGTTTAGAAAATAGCATTGCGTGCATCCATATACCGCCGCTAATAACCTTATCCTTCAAAAGTTCTTTGGAGGTTGCCACTGATTCTGTATCTTCGACTGATTCGTATAACATTTCTTAAGAAACTATATCCAATAAACTCTATTGAACTACCCGGAAAAACACTATATATTGAAGCAGTAGGAGCCTCATTTACCAACTAATAAAAAAATCTCTCGCTGGTTACTCCTTTGTAATGAACATACTCCGTCCCCGTGGGTTGCAATATAACCCTATGGATAAACGAAGAGTTTTCTTATAAGACAGTGAATAACTGTCCAGTAATATACAAAAAGTAATACGCCCTGAACAGCCCCAAATCCATCTGTTTTTCTGCTTAGACCTTTCTATACGATCTCTCTCAAGGGTTTTCAATTAGGGCCTATTATACCAGGCAGATTTAGTTCTTTTGTAATTTTATAGTTATTCAAACAAATCCAATGATCCATATGTGGGGCTACTCTGATTTTAAGAACTCTCACAAAACAGGCAAATTATCGTTTCCCGTGGCTCTCGATATAGTATAGATTATGTTTCCATCCACTTTCCAGGATAAATGATAGTCTCGCAGCAAGGATATTATTGCTGAATGAAAGTATTTGGTGAACGATTGTCCTAATTCTTCCACTTGTGTATTTTCCATTCGTCAGCTTATCCTCCTTGAAAAAAGCACCCTAAGCATCTTTAGAATTTAAAAAAACTCCTGGTCACAATCTGAAAGAATCCCCCTCTTGTATTAGTTGACTCGTTTATAATGAAAGTCATTTTTTGGAAAGCGACTCCATTCGTCTCTGACTGCTTTATTAGGCCAATAATTCTAATTTTCTGTTTCTAACGAGATTTTTACGTGTTAAGAAAAAAAGTCAAGTGAAATATGATTCAAACCGCGTTTTTTTGTGAGAACTCTCTTCAGAGGGATTAAATTTAAGAGGTTTTTTCCTCTTAATTACCAAGCAAGAGATACCGAATCCCAGTTAGGTTTTTGGATGGTTTTTTAAAAGAATCTTTGTGCTGCTTATTATGGCACAGCAGGCCTATTGTTATTTTATGAATCGCTGCAAGTCCTTTGCTCGACAACTTTTATAGGTCCAGCTCAATTTATGTGCTTTCATCCCATCAAGGTCTGTCAGGACAGGCCCATTATCTGTAACCAAAATATTTGTGTGTTTCAAATCCCCATGAGTGATATGGTATTCCCCCATTTTATAGAGCAGCTCTTTAATCTGTTGGATTATCATTGAGTGTTGTTCTTTGGTAACATTACTGTCCTGCAGGAAATCATAAAGTTTCTGTCCATCAACATATTCTGTAACCAGATAAGATTTCCATATAAGCTTTTTTTTAAGCAACTCTATATAGGCCAATGGTTTCGGGGTAGCTATGTTAAGCATCCCGAGCCTATGTCCTTGAAGCCAACCTCGTCGGGCACGGGATTTCTTGATAGTATGACGCAATGAATGAATGAAGCCTTTATGATTATAGCGTTTAACCACCACATCCTGGCCATTCAACATTAGGCGGGAAACATAGCAGGTGTTGCCGTTTTTCAGAATCTGTCCTTCGTCCATTAGTATATCTAATTCCTCTATAAAACCAAGTGATTTGGTTTCCTGACAAAAAACTTTATCAAATATAGCAATATACCTGTTTGTTTTAACTCGAAGCTGTCTCTTACTTGTTCGCATGCACTTTTTCAGCCCTTTTCTGACCATTTTTCTTCGATGTGCAGCTAATTGTTTTTGAAATAATGTTTTGTCTGCCTTTCCAAAACGCCAGCCGCGAGCTTTGAAATACTCCTCACAAAACGCCGTGATGGATTGCGTATTGTTATCCGGCAAATAAAACGCCAGCATTGCTAACTGGGAAATACTGCTTTTTCTATCAGCCTCACGCTGCAGGAATTGCATCTGTCCGGCATCAAGCGCAAAAACCTTATCTTCTCTTAATAAAAAATTTCCCAAATGCAAATCTTTTTGTAAAACTCCTTTGGTGTTTTGTTTGGCCATCTCCTTGCAGATCAAAACTAATAAGCTCTGTTTCTTGGCTGGGTCCGGTGTTTTGAGAAATATATCCAAAATCGTTGATGATTCGAGTATTTTCTGAACCACAACCACCCATTGACCATCTTCAGTATGTCCGTAAAATAAAGGCTCCGGTGCACTAACTCCATGGCTCACCAGCAGTTTCAATCCCTGCCATTCTCGTTTTAGATGGCGCCTTGCACTAATCTTGTGAGAAAACACCTTTGCAATAACACTTTTGTTGCCCCACGAGGCATCATAAACCTTTCGTCTGCCGGGAATGGTTCTGAGAAGGGCAGTACATAACAGACATTCCTTACGTTTCCGCGGATAAGTGCAGTTGATTAAAAGTTGAAATGGAAATTCAGCCATACGCTTTCACTTTGGGATATGTATTCCGGTAAAATTATAGTACCTCAATGCCCAAAAATGGTTATGCCTAATTGATTGGCAAGTTTAATTGTTTCGGGTTTGTCGATAATTATCGTTTTGTCTGTTTCCACTACCAGGCATTTGCTTCCGTTCTCGGCTAAACTTCTGATAGTATCTGGTCCCACGCATGGCACATCAAATCGCATATCCTGTTGGGGCTTGGAGGCTTTGATTAGTGTCCAGCCTCCGGATTTGCAAAATCTGCCGGCCCGCTTAATCATCTCGGCCGTACCTTCTATCGCTTCGATGGCAATCACTTCCTTTTCTTTCACTGCAATTGCCTGGCCTATATCAAGTTCGCCAAGTTTTTTGACTATTTCCCAGCCGAATTCAATATCCCCTTTGACTGAGGGGCGAAGAGGGTTTGATGTCATCGCTCCTGTCGTTGCTAAGTGTTCTTTGCAATACATAATTGAATTCTCCAATATTATCCCTCCACTTGCCAATTCGTCGGCCAAGGCACATAAGAGTGAATCCGTTAGTTTGTTTTTATTGCGTAACCGCCAGTAGTATATTCTGAATGCCCGCCAGTCGGGCAGATACCGCAGTATGCGCCAGGGAGTGAAAAGTCGTCCTTTTGAAACACGCCCGACCATAATCGTTCTGGTTATACGGTGCTTTCTTAACTTCCGTATCCATGCCCCGGGCCGGGCAAGCGCAACTCTGTAAAATACATCAACTTCTTCAACCAGGCCATCCTCCGGTGTTTCCGCAAGGCCGACACAAATGACTTTTAATCCCGCCTTTCTCGCCCCGGCAGCTACAAGAAAAGGCAATCTACCCTCTCCGGCAATTAAACCAAGCACATCTCGTGCCTCGTATCTCGTATCTTGTATCTCGCTCAAGGGAATATCCTGTTCAAAATTTGATACACTTGTTAAAAGTGTATTTGTCAATATTTCCTGTTCGATATTCGTATTTCATTTCCCTTGTTTAGTAGTCGGTGTATTGGGCTTTATGAGCCGTGATCCCGCACAGACTTTTTTTCAGAATCGGATTCGGTAGGTGAGGCAATTCGTTCAATCCGGTTCAGGAGGTTACGAATACTTTGACGCATTTCAGGCAAGTATTGTATTATACCATACGCTCGTCTGCCTTGGGTTGCATCGATAGCAGGTGCTCCTATAACCACTTTGCCATCTGGAATGTTATTAATGACTCCAGCTTGGGCCCCAATCGTAACGTTGTTTCCGATATTGATATGACCTACAATTCCGGCCTGCCCGCCGACTGTGCAATGATGTCCAAGGCTGGTCGAGCCGGCAATTCCCACCTGGGCTACAACTAAACAATGTGGACCGATTCTTGTGCCATGACCTATTGCAACAAGGTCTCCCAGCTTACTACCCTGGCCTATTGCGGTATCGCCAAGCGTACCTCGTTCAATCCCGCAACAAGCACCGATTTCGACGTCATCTTCTATAATAACGATACCAGTTTGTGGTATTTTGTGGTGTATACCCTTATGGGTGGCGTAGCCGAAGCCATCTTCCCCTACTGTCGAATTCGCATTTATAATTACACGATTGCCTATTTTGCAGCTATCGTAAATAGTAACATTGGGATATATTATACTGTCATTACCAATTTGTACGCCTTCACCAATATGTACACAAGGATATATTACACATCCATCACCGATCCTTACCTCGTCGGCAATTGTTACAAAATCATGAATGTGACAGTCCGCGCCAATTTTTGCACTGTCCGAAATTGAAGCTCGTTGGCTTATCCCTACTTTTTTATGCTTACGATGTCCGTGAAGTAGCACCATTATCTGCATAAAGCTATAGTAAGGATCATCGGTTATCAGAAGGGGAGTAGAAGTGGCAGCTGTTTCTTTGCCTACGATTACCGCACTTGCCTTGGTTGTTCGTAGCTGTTTTTCATATTTGCGATTGGTCAGAAAACTGATATCACCTTCGCTAGCCCGTGCAAGTGTCGAGGCAGATTTGATTCTCACGCCAGGATCCCCGTAAATCCGCCCCCCCACATATTCAGCTAATTCACCCAACGTTTTTTCCTGCATATTAGTACCTTTATGAGAATTTTAGAGTACTCGACTTCCATCAATCAAAGGGCAATACCAAAACCAGTTTATTATAGCAGAGAAACTCACCGATGGTCAACTGTTCGGATTTATCTCTATTGAAAAAAGAGTTTCTTGCATAATAAGTTGGATAATCTGGCCTGAATGGGACTTTTTGGATATTCATTCCGCTATTAAAACATCCAAGAGTTCACTCTGCAGACTTGCTGATGGTTCCTTTGCAAAAATTGCTGTTTTGTCTGCAAATACTGTTACATCCGGCCCAATGGGTTTATATACAGATGGATTGGTCGGGCCAAATATAGCTAATGTTTTTACTCCCAAACCGGCTGCCAGGTGCGTAATTCCACTATCGTTGCCGATAAACGCATTTGCATGACTCAATAGTTCCAATACCTGCTCCAGGGACAAATCTCTAAGATACTTTGCAATACTGCCTATTTTCTTAATTACTGCATTACTGAATCTGTCCAGTTCAGCCGGTCCTAATAAGAAAATGACCTCAATACCTTCTGAATCGAGCTTTTTAGCTACAGCCAAAAAATTGTCCAGGTGCCAGCATTTGTGAAATCCACCGCTGCCGGGCTGAATAACCACTAATTTCTTACCATATCCAAGCCCCATTTCTTTTAGCAGTTCTTTACCTCGAGCGATATCCACCTCGGTTGTTTTTATTAAGCAATCACCGTGTGGAACCTGCCAGGGTTGCAAAGACAAACCACAATGGTTGATAAAATGTTGTATGTAAAAGTCGGTTAAATGTCCGGAGAGACTTTTTGGCGGTTTCAAAAGCAGGGTGATAACTTCTGCACTGTGGCTGCAATTAGCTGTGAAAATCAGGTTTTGTTCAAAGTTACTGTTCGGCTCGCCTAAAAAGGTCGCTATCCAGGCATAACCCGAAAATATATTTATCAGAGGATCCCTGTCAGTGAGATTAAATGCTTCAGTTTCCATAAATAATCGATGTAAATCGATTGAATCTATGGAGCTAATGCTGTCAATACAGGTTCTACCCGGAAAAATGCCGACATATTCACTGTGTCCAAGAATATCGACACCGCCCAATCCGAGGATTTCTTTCATAAATGCAGCCAGCGGCAGCGTTAATATACAATCACCAATTGCTCCCGGTTGTAAAATTACCCCTCGTTGTGCTTTCCGAGCAGCTTCAGCTCCCTTTTCTCTGAGCAAGTCCAAAATGTCATCATTTACTCTCATATTATTAAGCTATATTATATTGTTGTTAGTATCATACCAAATAATTAGATGCATTGTCAATCCAACCATCCACAAGTACGACAAAGACCTTTCATCGCTCAGCGGTCATTTTACACATATTTCAGCTAATGACTTTCGGGTGGTTGACTTTCAACCTGTTCACTTTGGATAGATTTGAACGATTTCAATATGAATCCGCCCAGAACTAGAGCCATCACCACCATAATTATCAACAGCAAAACCTTATGTTTCTCTGTCCACGCAACAGATGGTTCCTTAACTTGTCCAAAGAGTGGATTATCGATAATGCCGCTCAGCTTAGCGGCCCTGGCTTTAACCTGTAACGGATTACTCAGCCTGTACTCAAGGTCATACCGCGGCTTTCGTGCAGTTTCCGAGCCGATATAAAGCGCAGGTGCCACATTACCCATATTTGTAAACACCATCTTGTGAGCTATCATATTCGCAGATGCCGACTTTACGACAACAGGCCGGTCATCGTAGTTCCTGATAGTAATTTTTAGATACCTGTAAACCCGTGAGCCGGAAGGAATACTCAAAGCCAGCCTTTCATGTTTTTGTTCGTTTGCATCGGTATATCTGTAAATCGTGTTACTAATTATTCTTTCCCACTTTACCTCAACATTTTTAGTTCGCTGTCTGTTATCTTCACTGTGAACTTTGACCTCACGCGTTTCGGCATCCCTGCCTTCGATAGTTAGATATCTGTAAAACGAATCATCAGCTACTCCGAGTTCAATTTCACTTACCGGCAGGCGACGATATACGAGGTCATACACATAGATACTCGATTTGCTTTTTTCATCTTCGATTTGCTCTATGAGTGTCATCTCCAGATGGTGGCGTTCAGCGAAGCTCTTCTCAGTCTTAAATGCTCTTATTTCATCAATAACAGGGCAACCCTTTCGCTATTGCTTAAACGTGTATTCCGCCCTTACGAGAAATATGGCAACACGTTTTCTGAGCTGATTGCACATGAAAAAGTATCGCGCGTCACGTTCGATTCCCTCGGAATGATGGAT
>CAZIAN010000252.1:0-1646 GCA_964537355.1 uncultured Pirellulales bacterium
CCAGCTTTTCAGCCAGTTTTATAGCAGGTATATTTGTATAGCGGCGTGTGCAGAAAACCAGCTTGTCCATTTGATTTTTGACAGCTTCAATTACCCGGGGATTGGCGAATCCAACCTGATGCACGTTGTTGCCGTGGAAGTCCATAATGTCACGGCCCTGAAGGTCTTTAAGGTTAATGCCTTCACAGTGTGACAGGACGTTCAAACATGGCGTTGAGAGTGACTGATGCAAAAAATACCGGGCATCCAAATCAAGCCAACGCTGAGTCTCGGCGTCAATATGCTTTTGCGCCCAGGCCTTGCGACGCGGAGAGATATTCAGGTCGCCTTCAGAGAGCATATTGTCGAGTTTTTCCTTTTTGAATCGCATATTAATTTTTTAACTACACAATACTAATCAAAGTATATATATTGTTTCTTTACTTAAGCTTAACACTCATATCAGCTATTGTCTGGGTGATTGCAGCCAAGAGGGCATTGATATCAGCTTCAGAGATTCGGCCGATATTACCAATTCGGAAGCAATTGGCGTCACTAACCTTGCCGGGGTAAATTACATAATCCTTTTGATTCAAATTTTCATAAAACTTTTCAAAGGAAAAATTGGGATCATCCGGATACAGAAACGAGGTGATAATATATCCCTGATGTTCGGGTCTGAGGTATTCTTTAAATCCCATCTGACGCATACCTTCGACGAGAGTTTCGTAATTTTTTCGATAGCGCTCGGCTCTACCATTAACACCGCCTTCGGTGTCCAGCTCCTCAATGGCCTGCCGAAAAGCCACAAGAGTATGAGTGGGGGGGGTAAAACGAAATTGGCCGTTCTTTTCAAGACCCTGATACTGCTGGAGCAGGTTGAAGCTCACGCTACGTGCGTAGCCGTCAGTTTCTCTGAGCGAGCTGAGTTTGCATAAAACAAATGAAAAACCGGGAACACCTTCAATGCACTTGTTGGCAGAGGAGACAAGATAATCAATGTTGAATTCGGGAAGATTAACAGGCACCGCGCCGAAACTGCTCATGGCATCTACAAAATACTTGGCGCCGGATTTTGCAACAAGTTTGCCGATATCCTCGATAGGATTGATAATTCCTGTAGTCGTTTCGCAATGCACAACTGATACGTTGGTGATTTTTTTGTCATTCTTTAATGTATCTTCTATTTCCCGGAGGTCCGGTATTGTATTTTCGGGATATTCGAGTGTGATGGTGTCAATCTTAAGCACTGATGCTATTTGAGCGAGCCGTTTTCCATAGGCTCCATTGATAATTATCAACAGCTTACCGTCCGGCGGGACCGTAGATGAAACGACTGCTTCCAGGCCAAAAGTACCACTGCCCTGCATGAGAACGGCAGTGTATTGGTCCGGTTTAGCTTCACCCAGTTCAACAAGTTTTTGCCTGATTTCCTGGACAATTGCAATAAATTCAGTATCGCGAGATCCCAGGTCTCGCAGCATTGCCTGTTTAACGGTCTTACTGGTTGTCAGAGGTCCGGGTGTAAAGAGGATTTTATCTTTCTTCTTTTTTGTTTTCATCAAATAGACTCCGAATTATGCTCAGAAACCGGTTTGTGAGCTTCGGGGATCCAGTTCCATTTTATTGCGAGCAGGCAGCCTGCGATAAAGGCTATTGCAACGAAG
>CAZIAN010000252.1:1656-7127 GCA_964537355.1 uncultured Pirellulales bacterium
TAAAACCCGATACCATCTGTCCGAGTGAGCCGACACCATTAATAAAACCGGAAGCTAATCCGGCTGCCTTCGGGGAACATGCATCAATGGCTGCGGCACCGGACATCAAGGCATCCGGGCCGTAGGTAAAGAATCCTATCAGAGATATTCCGATTGCGTTACCGAGGTGGCTCCAGGCGGCTAATTGGGGATGGAAAAGGCAAGTTATAGCCAAGCCCCACATCCCCAGGGCTCCAACCGGCATGCGCCGAGCCTGGAAAAGCCTGTCCGAAACATAGCCTGCGGCTATTACACCGGCAAAGCCCACGGCTTCATAAAGAATAGAAGTATAACCCGCCTCTGAAAGGCTGTAGCCGAGATGCTCAACCATATATAAAGGCAGCCAGAAAAATATTGCGTATCGCCCCATTTTCGTGAAGAAATACATAATGCTGATAAGCCATACTATGGGATTTTTCAGGACAACAGCAAGAAGTTCTTTTGATGACAATTTTGTATTAATTTCGGCATTCTGGTCTGAATCACTATCATCGGTGCTGTCTTCAGCAATTTCCGGAAGGCCTGCATCGCTTGGTCTGTTACGTGTAAAAACGATAAAACACAAAGCTATAAGCGTTAGCACCGCTGACGGAACCCAGAAGCTACGGCGCCATTTCAGCTTGAATTTCTGTGGATAGGTTTCTTCCAGCAAGGTCTTGTTAAAGGAAATAAGATTCTTGCCTTTAAGTTCGTTTTTGCGCTGCTCGGGCGATTTCGCAATCAAATTCTCTATGTTCTTGGTGGTTCTATCGGATAAATGTATGCTTGCAAAGCGGTCTTTGTCGTAAAGCCATGAACCCTGGAGTACTGTATTTAATTCTGATACCATTGCCTGAAGCAGCGTTTCGGAAACAGGGCCTGTGCCATCATAAGTACTGAGCAATTGCCGGCTTTCGGGTGTAAATTGCTCTACCAGATACTTTGAGAGTGAGTTTTGCTTGTCGCGCAGTTGAATTGCCAGAGAAGACGGGTCTTTCAGGTCGCTGACTCGCAGGAGCAATGGATGTGTAACTATAAACGTTGCAAGGCCCGTCGATACAATTGCGCCAATGACATAACAGGTTGCCCACCAGGACATAACCACTCCCCGTTCTTTACGCCGAAACCAGGGAGCCATATTCTTGACGGTCCCTGACCAGCCTGTTGATTGCCCGGTCCCATTGATACACAGCAACATGCCAAACATAAACAGCGCCGAGCCAAAGCCCAGAAATACATTCGCAAATATTGATAGAAACAGGCCGATTCCAACAATCAGTCGAGGACCGAACTTGTCGGATAAAAATCCGTTGTAAAACTGGCCCATCGCATAAAACAGGCTGTAGAAGAACAGGAGCATGGCGAAATTGTCTTTTGTAAATCCATGATCCTGACTCAGCAAGGGCATGGCGATGCTGAAATTCTTACGGCATAAATAAAAACCGGCGTAGGTCAACCACGTTATCACAAAAATCCGGTAACGCCAAAATTTGTATTCTTTAGTAAGTGTAATTGCCATATCTGCTATCCAAAGTTCATCAATGTAATGTTACTTTACGTTGCTTTTTACATAATCTGTACCGTTCTCGCAAGTTCATTGTGGATATACTGAGTCAGTACATCTGAGTTAGTCATTGCCAAACATATGAATGCTTCCGGTATCCGTGCTGATGAAGAGGCGTCCATCAGCCGCAGCCAGTCCACGTGCTCGACCGTTAACGGTCCGACACCAGAGTTCGTTTCCGTTGGTGGTACTGTAAGCAATTACTTTGTTTGTACCGCCTGCGAATAAAACATCACCGGCAAGAATCAGAACGTATGGGCAATCGCAGGGGACCGACCATCTTAAGCTGCCATTGCTTCGACGAATAGCTGAAAGTGATGTTTTCGTCAGCAAGTAAGCCGTATCTCCAGAAACGACAAGACGGCGTCCATTTGGGTGTGTAGCTATATGGTCTTTAGATTCTGTGTTGTGTTCTGCAAGCTCATAACCGGCTTCGTGGAATTTTGCATTGCCGCGAACAAAACGTGAATCCGGCGTCAAAAGGGCGTAGCAGCCGCTCTGACCTCGTTCGCCAATCGTACCTAAAGCAGAACCAGTGAAGCGATTGAAGGAATAAGGAGGTAATCTTCCCTGGAGCAGATATAGGTTTGTTTGTGAAGCCAGAATAGCACCCATTGGTGTCACTCCCCCAGAGACGCTATAAAGACCTGTTCCACTATCGGAACCGGTTTTGGCATCTAAGCTGCACAGATAGGAACGCTGCCAGTTCACGAGTGACGCCGCGAAATATACTTTTCCGTCAAGTACAGCGGTGCCGGTCCTGACAGGCCACATTGGTATCAGACTGTTATTGTTGCCTATTAGACGTGTATCTCCGGATGGACTGTATTTCCAAATTAAAGAGCCGTCGCGGGCGCTGATACAATAAACATAGCCGTCATCAGAACCGAAGTACAGTTTTTCGTCGTCGTAACTTGGAGGATAACGAACCGGGCCGTTAGTGGTGAAGAACCACTTTTGCCGGCCGGTACGAGCATCAAGACAATGAACGGAATCTGTTACCGAAGAGCCGAAGTAGAGCGATTGCCCAACAACCGTAACGAAAAAAACGAAATCGAAGTCCCGCTGCGGTGTTAGTTCAAAAGTATTAGCGCTACTTGAACGATAGGCATCCCACGGAGCGCCTCCATCCCAGGCTACCTGAGGCGGTGCAGGTGAAAGATACACCCAATCCTCATCAAGCTCATCCAAAAGAAGGGTTTCGGCGGTTACGCCGCTTCTTGCGTTGTCATGCATATACGTGGGCCAGTCTTCGGCGACTGCTGAACTACATATACAGGTAACTATAAAAGCGAGCATAAACAATATACAGCGGGCGGCATTGTTTACTGTCGGTAATGTTCTGGTTATTTTTGCCTTATATCTCATCGCGTTTCCTGTATTTAGTTTCATTGCCTTGGTGTCGGTACCGGCCTGTTACGAACAAATCCAACTGATGTATTAAGCCAGCCGTTGCAACTGCATCCACCGCTGCCTTCAGGCGAAAGAACCATTCCACCGCCTGGGATAGTGCTCAGCCAGCAACCGGGACGAATGCCCGACCATGTGGTAACCGTTTTGGAATTGGTATCCCACATGCCGATATTACCGCCCTCGCCGCGGTAGATTAAGGCCCCTGTTGAGCCGGCATAGGTTGCACAACCTGCATGGCGGCCTATCTGTGTGGTTATAATTTTGCCCGTGATAACATTATAGCCATTAGGCTCAAGGTATAAGAGATTACCTGCAATCACGGGATGCTGCATGTGGCCGCCGTGATTATTATTTGTCCAGGGATGATTTTGGGACCATAAAAGATTACCATTCGCGGCATTGTACGAATATATATTGTAGCGTGTGTCCGAAGAGGTAATAAACAACTGTTCGTTTTGATACTGCATATAGAAAACCAGAATGCCGTCAGCGGTGTCGATGGCTTTTTCCCAGAGCTTCTCACCGGTATCCTTGTCCAGAGCAACTAAGTATTGGTCAATCCACAACTCGTGGATTCCTATTTGACCAGAACGATGTGCCTTGACCTTAGCGTTACGGCTCTCAACAAAGTAAATCCGATCTGCGGCGATGGTAATTGTCGAGTTAATAATAGCGCCGCATTCGAGGCGGTCATCAGTCCAGATTCGGCCGCCGGTGTTTTTGTTGTCGGCAAAAATATATTTGCTGCAAACCTTATAGGTATTACCGCCTGAGGTGGTATCGTACCAACCTTTGGTTGAACCGCCCCAGATATTTGTGTAATGAGCCCCGTCGAACTGAGCGCTGCCATAAAGTTTGTCACCTGAAATGGCCACATAACCCCATTCAAGGCCGTCATCATTCAGTTTATATGTCTTTATTCGAGTGCCTGTATCTCCGTCAAGAAACAAGCAGTCATCATCAACAGCTATATATAATCCATCCTGATCGGCAGAGACGTATCCGCCGTCTCGCGGGGTATTAACCCTTAATGAGTTGGGAATCTCCAATGACCAGTATATACTTCCGTTATAGGAATCCATCGCCATGACCCGATTCAGGCCCTGATGATAGATCCGGCCGTTGGCCATGACCGGTGTTGGCATACGGGGATTACGGTCCGCTCCGAAATCTGCGCCGGGTGAACCGATCCATTGTACCATCAGATGGTCGGTTTGCGTGGCCCCTTCGAGCATATCGCCGGTGTTGGCGGCATTATCAGGATTGCCATACTGACGGGGCCAATCCGCTGCACCAAACAGCGGGCCGCGAACGACCTGGGCCCATAATCCATCTTCATCATTAATAGTGCAGCTAAGAGCGCCTGCTTTCAGCCAGAGTTCCAGCGCATTTTTAGTCAGCTCGTTGGGGCAATCAGCCGGCTGACCAAGATAAATTAAACCACCGCTGGGCCGCAGGACACGGAACATCTCGGCGGCGGAGCCGACAGGGGTGCCTTCAGAAAGAATGTTGTCGGAGACTATCAGGTTAAAGAAATATTTGGTAAACGGCAGACTTTTCAGCGAATCAACCTTTCGCAATTTTATTCGGGCCCCGTAAACCCCCGCCTGCATCAGTTTATCGATTGCGGTGTTAATACTGACCGAATCCGTATCCACACCGACAATGACAAGATCACTGCGTTTAGCCAACTCGAATGCCAGTCGCCCTTGGCCGCAGCCATAGACCAGACAAAAGCCTTTCTTGACGCCGGTTTGATTGATTATGTGTTCGGCAGCAGTCTCATATAATGAGCTAAGTGAGTCTATGGGATAGGGTGAATCTATATTCGAGCAGTCCATGTGGGTATAATTGATGGCGTTATCGAATGTATAGATATCAGTAAACTGCTCTGTTGTGCCTTTGCTGTAGCCGAGACGGTAATAATATTTTGTCCTGTATTGCAGGTTGTTTAGTATAACCTTATGAGCGGAGGTGCTTGAAATATCCTCTGTTCGAAGGCCCAGCAATTCGGTTGTGCCATATTCTACGATGGAATTGCTTACGTCAGGTGTATCCCAGTAAACCGAAGCTGCGGATGGGCTGTTAACCTGAACATAGGGCCCAACATCAACGGCATATTGTTCTGCCACACCGGCCGGAACAGGCTGAGCTGCGACAAAAATCAACAATAAAATTATGATCCGGCCAATGCCTGCGTCCGCACCTGCAAAGACAGTTTTTGATTCTAAAGATTTGGAGTATTTATACATAACAGTTTTCTCTAAGTCATTAAGCTCGTTATTACTGAAGCGTATTTGGATTCTTTCGAAGAATGTATATTGTTATGAAGGATTTCCTTTCCGAGCCCTTTTTAATGCTAAATAGCTGACAATTAAACTGGATTTGCTGTGATATACTTTTTCTGGCATATCCTGTTTGCAGGTCATACGAAATATATTATGGCACGCTCTTAATTAATGTCAATGAAGAATTG
>CAZIAN010000253.1:0-7121 GCA_964537355.1 uncultured Pirellulales bacterium
TAAAAGGTGGCCGGGTTTACCCACAGCACAACCAAGCGACACGCTTATGGCTGCTCGGTTCCCCGCCTGACCAGATTCGCGGGCTCGGCTTGCATGGGACCCGGCCCCAAAATCAATTATTGATTATTTTTTAAACTACTGATTATTTATTTACTCGGAATATATGGGTAGTATAACAGAGAAAATGGCTATTGCCACATAAATTTTAGATTGACATTTTTTCCACCGACAGTAAATTCAATAATCGATTATAAGAACAAATATCCAGGAGCCGCCTGTGGCGTCTCTGATTACAAAGGGGAACGACTATGTTAGTAAGAATTGAGGATACCTGCACCGCCTGTGGGCTATGTGTCGATACCTGTTCCGATGTTTTCGACATGGGTGAGGAAATGGCCATAGTTATTGTCGATGAAGTACCGGAAGAGTTCGAAGATGCCGTTCAGCAGGCCGCGGATGAATGCCCGGTCGAGGCAATTATCGTCGATTAAGCAATTGTTGATACCGCCGGTTTCAATCATCGATAAGCGTAAAATAAGAATTCGCGAGTCCGGTCTGTGTTTTTATCCGCAGCCGTCAATATTACTATAGCTTCATTGAGGGTGATTTAGTTGTCTTGCCTTTGCAACATCACCACTCCCAGCAAAAAGAACGCCGATCCAATTGCCAGCAGCACCAGACACGGACTTATAATTTGAACGAAGCTCAAGTTTCGCCAGACAGCCCCTTCAAGAGCAAAGATGCTCCATCTCACTGGGCTAATATGGCTGAACGGGCGTAACCACGAAGGCATGAAAATCAACGGTACCATTCCTCCGCCGAGCATTGCCATAATCATCAGTATCGCCCATCCCGCACCGCCAACACTCTGCTCGGTGCGTCCAATTGTGCATACGAACATCATAAGACCCACAAAGCACAGTACCGTGCAGAATGCCGCCAGAACCAGAAGAAATAAGTTTCCAATGGGCATCCTGAATATTAATTTCGCTGCAACATACTGAACGCACATGATAAAGATACAAGTAATGAAACACGCAAGGCCCTTGCCCGCAAGAATATGAGCACGTCCAATCGGGCCGATGCGCAAACGCGCAAACGTGCCGCCTGTGCGCTCTTTAACAATCGAAATTGCAAATGTCGCCGTACAGCCGAGAATGCCCCAAATCATTGCCTGCGGAAACGTAATCTGAAATGACGAAACAGGCCCCTTATTTTCTCTTTCTATTTTCACTTGGGCCACATTCATAAATCCGTCCCCAAAACCCGCGTTAAAATTCTCGTCGTTTACATCTTCAATCAATGTTTCAAGAGAATCGAAAAAACTCGAATATAAATCCGTTTGTTCTTTGTCCAATGAGCCGGCAATTTCATTCCGCCATATACCAATCTGGCCACGAAATGATTCGGTATCACGGAATTTTTCACTCAAAGCCTCAAACTGCGCCTTTGCCAGAAGACCCTGAAGGTAACCGCTTTCCATCTTACGTGACGGATCGGAAGCAATTTCAAGTTTGTTTTCACCCCCTCCGAACATTGCCCCGAGGTTATCGCCGAAGCCTTCTTTCAAAAAGACCGCAACTGATATTTTTCCGGTCCTTATTTTCTCTATGGCTTCTTCCCGGCCAAGACTGATTACTGATAATGCCTCGTATGACTCAAGCTTCGATATATAGGAGCCTGAATAATCAGAATTGTCCTCATCTACCACGGCGATTTTCATCCCCGATGGCTGCTTGCCGATACCGGAATAAACAGCGCCAAAAAAAAGGGCAAATAATACCGGAAAACCAAACACCCAGAAAATATTGCCTTTATCACTTATCAGCACACGCAGGTCTTTTATTGCAAGGAACAGTATCTTGTTCATCAGTCTCGAAGCCTCCGTCCTGTCAGATTAAGAAAAACGTCCTCGAGGTTGGCGGTCTGAACTTTCAACGTGTTAAAACGCACCCCGCTGCGATTAAGCATTGCCAGAGATTCCATCGGCCGGCTCGTCTCGAATCTGATTTTCGACTCTTCGAAGTGTACATTCTCACTATCGATATACTGCTTGATGCTGTCGGGGCTTGAGAGTTTTTCGAATTCGGCCTCAATATGAGAGGGCCCGCCATGCTTTTTAATAAGATTATCAACACTGTCCATATCCAGAATTTTGCCATGGTCAAGGATTGCCACTCTGTCGCAAAGACGCTGAGCCTCCTCCATATAGTGAGTCGTATATATTATCGTCCGGCCCTGATTTTTCATGACCTCGATAGTATCAAATATCAAATTGCGGGACTGCGGATCCACCCCAACAGTCGGCTCATCAAGCAGCAAAAGCGACGGCTCGTGCAAAAAAGAGCACACCATATTAAGCCGGCGTTTCATACCCCCGCTATATTTCGAGGCCCGATCATTACTACGCTTTTTCAGCCCCGCAATCTCAAGGCAATCATCTACACGCTCCTTCAACTGTCGCCCGCTTAATCCATACATCCTTCCAAAGAAACGCAGGTTCTCCCTGGCCGAAAGCTCTTCATATATCGCCAACGCCTGCGGAACCACACCCAAAGACAAACGAACCTCGACCAGACTCGGATCGGTTTTTCCACTTAGCACTACCGTTCCGCTGTCCGGCTTTATAAGCCCACAAAGCAATTGAATAGTGGTCGTTTTACCGGCCCCGTTCGGTCCAAGCAATCCAAAGGTTTCTCCCTTTTCCACCTCGAAGCTCACATCGTCCAGAGCAACAACGTCACTATACCGCTTCTTTAGATTGTCAGCTTTAATCATGCGAACATGTCCCTTTAGTGGATTGAGCCTGATTGATTTCTACCCTGAAAGTTCCCTTGAGCGATCATACGCTCTGTTAATAGCTGCAGATATCAGCTCGCTTATCTTGCCTTCTTTGAATACTCCCAGAGCAGCTTCCGTCGTTCCACCGGGCGAGGTAACCTTTTTCCGAAGATCGGAGGGGCTTTCGCCGTTTTTATCCGCTTCGACAGCGAGCAGACCCGCTCCTTTCGCGGTCTGCAAAACCAAATCTTTCGCTACATCTTCAGGCAGACCCAATCGAATACCTGCCTTTATCATTTCTTCCATTAAAAGAAAATAATAGGCGGGCCCGCTGCCGCTTAATGATGTTACGGCGTCTATCAAATCCTCATCATCAACAAGAACAGATTTGCCGACGGCCGACAAAATTACCACAGCTTTTTGCAGCATCGGTTTGGCCCGCTCGTTTCCAAACAAAGCCCCGGCCCCATGCCCAATCAGGGCCGGTGTATTGGGCATAACACGAACTATTGCAATATCTCCCAGGACGGCGGTGATATTCGCAACCTTAATACCCGCCGCAATGGATATAACAAGTTTTTCACTGCCGATAGAGGTTTTGATACTTTCAAGAGCATCGGTCATATTCTGGGGCTTGATACTCAAGACGACTGTTTGGGCCTTCGCCGCCAGCTCGCTGTTTTCTTCGCAGACAATAACACCGTACTTTTCATAAAGGAATTTCAGCCGTTCAGCCCTGATATCACTTACGAAAACATTTTCAGGGGTATAAAGTTTGGCGTTTATTACACCCTTTATCAGGGCCTCAGCCATATTGCCGGCGCCGATAAAACCGATTGTATCCACAATAGCCTCCTTTTTTTAACTCGGTTGCGTTTTTCAGCACTTTTGAAGAATTCTTTCAGCTAAAATATAACGCCTTTGACTGATTTTATCTTTTTTCATCTCTCTCTTTAATAGTCGTTCGCATGCTCGTGCAGAATATTGCATTTCTTTTCGAGCAGCGGGAAGCTCTATTTCATTAAGGATAAGCAGTGTATAGTAGAAGGGGAATCTCTTCCATCGACCCTTGCCGTCCCGAAGGGACTTTAGCGTCCTTATCCCTGCTGCAAGTATCCGCTCGCCGTTTTCAAGCCCCCCTGCTGATAAATGTCGCCAAAGCGCACAACTACAAGTTGCACAACAGTATGTTCCCTCCTTCGGCATGATATATTTTTTCATACGTTCCATGAATCCGGCATTAGCTTTTTCCAGCGCAAGCTTAACACCTGCTGATTTCACATTTAAAAGAATCAGAGCTCGACAAGACTCCTGGCCAAGGATATGGGACACTCCCACACGCGAGGATATCTTTTCTCCCGTGAAGAGCACCAAACCATCCTGAAAATCTTTTCTGGTGGGTGCAAACATATTAGCATATGAACCTTCCATGCCTTGGCGAGAGGCAATCCATTCGGCAATCTGGTTTCTGAAAGATTTTGACAGGGATCGTTTAAGAAAAAAAGCCTCATTAACTGCGTCGATCGTTGAAGTTAATTTGTTATGATTGATTAGCTCCATGATTTTTTTCTTGTTACCGATTTATTGAGGAATATAATTCTGTCAGCGATTTCTTTGTGGCAAATATAAAGCAAAATATGGAGAAAAGCAATGCAAAAACAAGCCGAATATTCCGAAGCAATCAGAACAAAATATCCCGAACAGGTAGTTATAGCCATCGCCAAAGACAAGTCAGGCCGGGCAAATCCTGTAACGCTGGGCTGGACAATGATTGTATCGGGAAATCCGCCCATGATGTCAATAGCCGTTGCAAAAAAGCACTACTCAATAGAAGCCATCACGCATTCGAAATGCTTTACGATTTCCTTCCCATCGGCAGACATGGCCGATGCGGCCTTATTCTTCGGCTCCAAGTCCGGCTGGGACATCGATAAATTCGCCGAGTTCGACTGCAAAACAGAGCCGGCCCAGGCAATCGATTCGGTATTGTTGGCCGATGCCGTAGCCAATTTCGAATGCACCCTCGATTCGCAAATACCCGCCGGCGACCATATAGTTTTCATCGGCCGGATAGTCGCCTCCCACATCAACACTGAACCTAAAAAGCGGCTATACACCATAGGCCCCGGCCACAAATTAGGCCCCGTCTCCTGAAGGACTTAGAAACAGTAAAATTAGCAGCTTTAAATAGAGAATAGTAAATAGTCAGTAGTTACTTGAAGATGGTTCATACTGTTCTGGTAAAGTGTACTTTTTCCCCTAATCAGCAGAAAGCTTCGTGTACTAGTTAGCCGATCAGAAGCTCGAATTCTTCGCTGCTGAGTGACTGTCTTAGTTTTTGCAGGGCAGTCAATTCGATTTGTCGGACCCTTTCCTTGCTCAAGCCAAGCTCTTCGCCGATTTGCATCAGCGTTTTCGTTTCCTTTTTTATAGGTGAACCAATGAGGCCAAAACGATTTAGGATAACATGCTGCTCGCGTTTGTTGAGATTGTCTTCGATAACCTGTGTGAGGCTTTGGTGTGCCCGTTCGATGGCCGCGAAATCTCGTGTCACCAATGTTTGCGCACCCCGTTCAAGATTTTTTAAAGCCCCTACTCTTGCCTTTATTGATCCGGTACTTTTGCCGGATAACTTTGCGTACTCTTTTGCTATGTTCAATGAAGCACGCCTGCCGAATCGCAAACCTATTGAATAATCAAATTCCTCGACCGCGTTAATCAATGCGAAATTACCTTTGCTTACAAGCTCACTAAAGTCTGTTCCGGTTGCCATATGTTTACCTGCAATACTGATAACAAGTCGCAGGTTTGCTTCTACTATTCTCCTTTTTATTTCCTCAGCCCCGGCCAAATAGTGCTCAATTTGACGGATAATGGTGCCTGAGACAAGATTGGGTTTTATTCCTGTACGTGTTTGGAAGGCCAAATATTTTAGATAGTTGTATCTGCGGAACAGTTCGACTTCGCGCTCCCTTGTAAGCACGGGGGTATCCTTCAATATCTGCAGATAATCCGGCAAAATATGCGTCCCGACTAATTCGAATTGTTTAAGCGGTTCCGTCGAAGATTTGTTTTCAAAATGGACCGGTTTGGCGAGAATCTTCTGTTGGGCGTCTTTTTCAAGAAATTCATCACTGGGAATGAATTCAATCTTTCTTGAAAGAAGCTCTCTGGCTTTTCGTCGATTTATAATCCGGTAAATAGAACTTTTATTTCGATTATAGCGTTTCATCAGCTCTTTGACTTTGCAGCCCTGTTTGAACAGTCTATATATCTCTGCGGCCTGGGCCGGATCAAGTGCTCCGGTTAGATACGTCGAACCGGATTTTTCGGCTTTGGCCTTGTCTTTACTCAACAGTATGTATCTGATGGTTTCGTGGCATTTGCCGAATTCAGAGCTTATCCTCTTAATAATCTGATTACGAGAGAGATTTGTTTTGTCTTTAAGTTCGGCGGCCCGTTTTATAATTTTTTGTTTTTGCTCATTTGTGAGGCGTCCAAAGTTTTTAGCCCCGGCGAGAAGGTCGGGATTGTCCTTTAGGAATTTATCGACCGTTGACTTCAAAAAGCCATTACGTACCTTGCCATCGTTAAAAATGAATTTTTTCGCCAACAGCCCCCGATCCCGCCAACGGAAAATGGTTTTTGTTGAAACACCCACATTTTTCGCAAGCTCTTCAACGGTATAAATTTTCTGTTTCTGCTCAGCGACGGGGCGAGCGAGCTGGCCGCTCAGCCTGGAGAGGAAGATTTTAAGGTCGTCCAAAAGTACATCACCTTTGATGAGCTCATCGGCATCCGGGCCTGCAGGGTGAAAGCCCGTAATACGAAAAAAAACAAACTCGAAAGGGTATTGTTTGTCCCTGTCTATAATCGTAAAAAGTTTTTCCGCAGCTTCAAGCTGTTTTAGGCGTTTCTTCTCAGGGGTAAATTTGAGCTGTACCAGCAATTGTTCTAAATTTTGATTTTTTATTTTTCTCATAACCAAATGTCCATTTTACCAGAATCAGGCCCAAAAAACAGCCGGATATAAACAATCATATAAATTTGGTGAGCATAAGGGCCTTTGAATTGGCACCCTTTTAAGGGTGTTAAAATCCGCGAGTAGTATTATTAATATCATTGTAAGGCTACTTATCCACGCAAAAGCATTCATTTTTACCCTTTCGACAAATTGGCTTTGATTGGGTTTGTTTTGGCTTTAATTGGGTTTGTTATTGGCTTTATTGGCTTTGAATTGGGTTTGTTTTTTCGTGAAATCATTGTTTTCAGGCTAAAAAGGAATAAAATTGGCTTTGTTTTGCATAAAAAGGGGTGATTTGTCGAACATTCTCTACAGT
>CAZIAN010000254.1:0-7116 GCA_964537355.1 uncultured Pirellulales bacterium
CATCTACAAATACCCGCCATATCTTGAATTCGGCGGAACCGCTAAGTTTTTTTCTCTTTGGCCATGTCAACTCGTATATCTCAATTCCTTCGGCTACTTCCAGGCTTTCATCATCTACACGATGCCATTGAGAGTCCGGTGGAATCTGTGATATATCAGAAAATGGCATTAAACCTAAAGAGCCGCTTATTATTTGCTTGATACCGGGAATGTCATCTTCAGCCAACTGTTTTGTTTCAATTTCTCCGGTATCGTATTCCTTACTTTGTATTAGGCGATTAGGGACATCCCACAAAACAAATCCTTTTTCATTTTTTATAAGAGAAATATCCAACTTCCGCGATACCAATTTCTCTTCTGTAATTTTTGTTAAAAGTTTTGTTTCGTCGGGTTCCAACTTCAAGATATGAACGTTCTTAACTATCTCAATGGCGTTGTAAATCTGCTGGAGAGTAACTGCTTTTGCAGAGGGGGTATTGAGCAATATCGCAAAGCCTATTAATATAACCGCCGCTGCTGCAACGCCGATTTTTAGAAAAGGTCTCAGATTCATAGCTGCGAATTTTTCTTTCAAGGAGGCAGCAAAATTGAAAGTTGGAGCGGGCTGTTCAACATCTACTTTCTGTTTTATTACTTCTACCCTGATTGGAAAACCGGCATAAAGGTCATCTGATTTGCCTGCCTGGCGGGTTTTGGCGGATTCATCTACATGATATATCGTAACAATTTCAGAATCCGCCCGTTCGGCCATAGCTGTTACAGATGCAGTCATTTCGGAATATTTCGTGGTATCCCGGGAATGCCCTTTCACAAAGAACTGGCTCATCTGGTATAATTGTGTGCTGTTAAGATTCAGCTTTTGGATTTCTTTTAAATCTTCGGCGCACTTTGGGCAATTGTCCAGATGTGCTGTTATTGGTGTTGGTATTCTAATCTCTAAAGCCGGGTCTAACATGCCGGGAAGAAACGGTCTGACTGTTTCGCAGGTTACATACTTACCAATATATGCGAAGTGAAGTTCCAGCATGGTAGTAACAGCGGAACTGTCTTGTCCCTGCTGTGATTTGATGCAATCTTTTTGTGATAACACAACTTTAAGCTGGTTTATCTGCTTTTGGCAGTGCCGGCATTGTTCTATGTGTTTACTGGTAGATTGCGGGATGAGCCCGCAGCTTTCTTCGCATAGACAATCATAATAATACAGCTTAGCCTCTTTACACATTGAATTATGGTTTTGATTGATCACTATCATTACCTCACTTAAAAGATTGACGCATTCTTCTGAGCCCTGTACAGATATACCTGCTGACAGACGTACACTTTACACCCATTTTCTCAGCGACTTCTTTTATGGTATGGTTAGTCCCATACCGTAAAGCGATCGCCTGAGATTGGCTACTCGTCAATCGCCCTTTAATAAGATCGAACATTTTATTTTTCTGCTCGTTTCTAATTAAGGCGTTTTCCGGCTCCATATTGTTGATTGAAAAATTACATCTTTCTTGATATTTATGAATTTGGGCATTATATCTTTCTACCTGACGTTGCGTATCTACGATATCATTACATATAGCTCTATAGAGATAGCTTTTTATATTTTTGACATCCTGGGGTATTGGTTTAGAAACAAGAGAAAGAAAGAAATCCTGGAATATATCATCCGCGCGAGATTTATTCTTAACCTGTGAATAGATCACCAGATGAATAAAATCTTTGTATTCAGCAAAAACCTCGGCTGCTGTCCCGACATTATTTTGGTATGTACTTGTTTCTGGCAACAACATTGGGGCTTTGTTCCTCTCAAAAGGTATTCAAAACCGCAAAACAGAAATATTACAGTTATATAAACAATCGACATTTTGCCGCTTTATTTCGCTGCGCATAATTATACCAGAAAAAGTTCAATTATTGCAAGAAATCTTGTGAGAAACAGAATTTATCCATCTAACGGGTGTATAATCGCAAAATAAAGCATATTTTTCTTTTTTTTCTATCAATATTTATCTTATGGGAAACGCCTTTACTATAGAAGGGTGGTTTTGTAAATGGTTTGTGCAATTCTGGGAGCTTATAGGAAGGAGATTCTTTATAAAACGGGTTTGTTTAGCTAAAAAAATGAAAAATTGACTAAAAAAGGAGAGATTAAAATGGCAGACGAAAAGGAAAGAATTGGACTAGATTTAGGGATGGGGTGGCTTCCAGACTACCCCGACTTCCGGGACTATACAGTCGAGAAACAGGAGATTACTTCTGAAAAAGTCAAAAAGGCCGGGCAAAAAGAATCTGTGAAATCTATGATTGATAAGATGGGGGCTGCGGAACCTGCTGAGGTAAGTATGCCGAATTCAAAGGATTTACGGCAGTGGTGTTCCCCCATTGAGAACCAGGGCTCTCTTGGTTCGTGCACGGCAAACGCTGGTGTCGGGCTGGTGGAGTACTGTGAGCGCAGAGCTTTTAATAAACACATAGATGCATCCAGGCTCTTCCTCTATAAGGCTACTCGCAACCTTCTTCACTGGACGGGTGATAGAGGTGCATTTCTACGGACGACAATGGGTGCCATGGCGATTTTTGGTGTACCTCCAGAAGAATACTGGCCTTATATTATCGCAGATTATGACAAGGAGCCGTCCGCCTTCTGTTACGCTTTTGCCCAAGCCTACCAGGCCATACAATATTTTCGGCTTGACCCTCCAAATACCCCCAAGGATTTGCTTTTGAAACGGATTAAGTGCCTTATATCCGCTAACTTGCCATCCATGTTTGGTTTTACTGTCTTTAGCTCTATCGGACAAGCAAGAGACGACGGTAAAATTCCCTTCCCATGTCTTGGAGAGAAAATTCTTGGCGGGCATGCTATTACGGCAGTGGGATTTAACGACGAGGTCAGGATTAAGAACACGACTTGCGGCGTAAAGACCGAAGGAGCCCTGCTTATACGAAACTCCTGGGGCACAGGATGGGGAGAAAAAGGTTACGGATGGCTACCCTATGAGTATGTTCTCCGGGGGCTTGCAGTCGATTGGTGGGCACTGCTGAAAAGCGAATGGATCGATACCGGAAAATTCAAAGTATAGTCAGGGATATCCCAGTCAAAGTTGAAGTTTAACAGAGAAGACAGCGGACGATAGTAACATGTGTACCACTATCACCTGGCCGGTTTCTTTTTCACGGTTCCAGCAAGATAGAGTTAGTTTATCAAGGACAACCGCATAATCAGTCTTGCAGGTATGCTGTTTTTCATACAGATTGATGTTTATTCAGCTTTTGTTAGCACTAATTGACTATTTTCTGGTTGCCCCATTTCCCAAAAAAGAGCAGGCCAATTCCTCAGAATCGCCTGCTCTTTTGCTCACTCAATCAAAACAGACCTTACTGAATCATTAACAAGGCAACCGAATCCTGGTCCTTGATGAAGATTCTGTTACCGGCAATTACCGGGTGTGAATAAATCGGTGTATCAGCCACTTTTATTTTGGCCAACTCCTCGTATTGATTTTTACTCGGTTTATAAACAATCAATTCGGAGCTGCTGGGGAGTGCCATAAGACAAGAGCCGGCATCGACAATGGCGGTGAAGCCGCCGCGGTCGCGCCGTGTTTCATCTGTCCAGGCGGTCTTGCCGTTCTCGGCGTTTATGCAGAAGAGATTGCCGCCGTCGGACAGACCAAAGAGCAAGCCGTCCTTAAGCACGGGCGTATTGAACTGTACTCCCAGTTCTGCGTTGCTCCATAGCTCTTTGGTGATAAAGGCATTCCCCTGCTTTCCAATCTTCACGGCTTTTGTGCCACGTCCCTTTGCGGCATAAATCACGGTTTGACCATCCACTATCGGAGTGGCGGCGTTGTACGCCATCCTTGCTGGTACGGAGGGAATTTGCCATAGGAGCTTGCCATCGGCTACGCCAATCCCCACGACGCTTTTTTCGGTTGGCGTGACGATCTGCTTTGTTCCGGCTACCGTCAACAGAACGGGAGAACCGTAGTCAGGGCCTTCTTCTGACCAGCGCCATTTTTCGTTTCCGGTGGCCAAATCGTATGCAATAATCGCGCCGTTGCCCTGTCCACCAAGCTGAGCTATGGCCATTCCGTCAACGACTATCGGAGACATAGACGTAAAGAATCTGGGTACTTTCTTAGGGAACGGGTCTTTACGCCAGAGGACTTTACCGTTGGAGGCATCAAGACAGGACAATACTCCTCCAACGCCTATTGTAATGACCTTTCCATTTGCCACTGTGGGCGAGCTTCTAGGCCCGGGGTGACGGGAAGCAGCTCCGGTTACGGCTTGAGCGGTGTATTTATCCACCCATATTTCATCGCTGCTGTCTGCATTAAGGCATAAAGTAGCTTCTTCGTCACCCTGTCGTGTGAATACATAGAGTTTGTTGCCCACCAGGGCAGGGGTTGCATCGCCCAAGCCTACTGTCTTTTTCCATTTCTGCGTCAGCTCACTCGGCCATTGGCCGGGAGCTTTGAATCCGCTGGCCTTGCCATCCCGGTTTGGTCCGCGCCACTGAGGCCAGTCCTGTGCGAACAGGCAGCTTGCGCAAATCAGGATTACACAGACCATGACCGCACTCAATTGATTTGTTTTTTTCATAGTAACCTCCATTTAGAATTATGTTTCTAAACCCGCACCGAGTTGCATCCACGGCAACAAAGTATCGCTACGGATTCGCTTATTACATTCTAATTCATTCCGGCTGTCAACGGCCCGGAAACCATAATAACAAAATCATTATTTTCCAATACAATAGAGGTATTTATGGCCACGAAGAAAGAGCCTGCCTGTTGATACGGCCGGTGAAGCACAGAATACATCATCGAGCTTGTTTACAGCGAGGATTTCAAACTCCGGGCCCGGCTTGATAATGTAACACTCACCGTCTTCAGTCTGGATGTAAATCCTGCCATCTCCGGCTATCGGTGAAGCTGTGATTGTGTTGCGTTCGCCGAGCTTTTGCTTTTCGTAGATTGTTTTGCCCGTCAGGTCATCGTAGCAGGTCAAAGAACCTTTGTCCATGGGTATGTAGAGATAGTCTCCCATAGCAATCGGCGATGTTATATATGGGCCGCCCCTGGAGTGCATCCAGGCGACGCCCTGACTCGAAGATTGCCCTTTAGCCGGTGTGATATCACCCGAGGCATCAGGGCGGACAGCAACGATTGGCTGTCGGCTTAATAAGTTATGTCCGGATGAGATAAATATCAGTCCCCGGGCAGCTATAGGGGATGGAACTGTTATCATCGAGCCACCAGCGCACTCCCACAGGAGTTTTCCCGTGGAGGCATCATAACCCCGCAGGCGCCGCATGGCGTTGGTGACGACGATTGTGCGGTCGCCGGACTGAAACAAAAAGGGAGTTGACCAGGATGCTTTTTCATTCCGCTCGGTACGCCAGAGAGGTTCACCGGTGGTTTTGTCGAGTGCTGTAATATAGGATTCATCGTCACTGTCGCAATTAACGATGACAGCGTTCCTGAATATGACCGGCGATGAGCTTGTGCCCCAGCCGGCTCGCCTGCGCATAAGCCCAAGGTCTCTTTGCCATATCAGGTTGCCTTCAAAATCCACACAATACAGTCCCGCCGAACCAAATGAGGCAAAGACGTACTTGCCGTCAGTTACGGGTGTTTCGGAGGCATAGGTGTTCTTCGTATGACGGGGCGTTCTTGGCCGCTGTTTTGTAAGGGCTTTGTCCCACAGGATTTCCCCTTTTTCGGCATCGAGGCAGATTAAGTTAAATGTATATTCCGAATCGTCGGGTTTTTTACGGTCGCCTCCAAAATACAAGCCGCCCTTAAAAGTTTGTACGTTTGGATCATCTGCAACGGCGGTTGTGACAAAGACGCGGTTTTCCCAGATAATTGGTGAAGAGTGGCCGGCGCCGGGTATGGGAGTTTTCCATTTTATGCCCTCGTCCTCACTCCATTTCAGGGGCAGGTCCGTCTCAGATGATATACCTTGCCCGTCGCCTCTGAAGCCGGGCCAATTTTGCGCTTCAAGAAGGTCTGAGTAAATAAAAATCGCACAGAACGCCAGCAAGGTCTTCGACAAAGTTAATTTATTCAAGGTAAAATCCTTTTGTTTTCTGGTGAGAAGCTAACAATAAACCTCAACTCCGGCAATAGAATACCACTACGAACCAGTCCTTATCTGTCCTTTTTATATATACAGACCTTGTCCTTACAGAAAAAGACGATTCAACGTCCGAATTTATTGCGGTTTTATAAATAAATCTACTTAAATATTGAGCAAAAGTTCATTTATATTCTTTGGGAAGCGTGTAAGTCCCATTTCACTTAAACATTACTTAATGAGTGAGGTTGCTCATAGACACAGCGATAAAATAGTGTAGAATAATGGACGCAGAATTCAGCAATTTCAACGACGAATCAAGGAGCTAAAGCGTGATGGAACAACAAGCGAAGATTCGGCTGGCAGTATTGCTTGCAATTGCCTTGAGCATTTGTTTCGGCCCCGGGCAAGGCGGGATTAAAGCCGGTGAACCACAGCCAAACTATGATACTCATGTTTTTTACTACCCCTGGTACGGCAATCCCCAGACCGACAATTTCTATTATCACTGGAACCATCAGCAATCTGTAAAAAAAGGCGAACCCAAAAACTATCCGGGCGGAGATGACATCGGGGCCGATTTCTATCCGAAACTCGGCTGTTACAGCTCCAATAGTGAAGATGACCTGAATGCCCATATGCAAATGCTTCGAAGGGCGCAGGTGGGTGTAATCTGTACATCCTGGTGGGGCAAAGATTCATATACGGACAAGGTTGTTCCGCGGCTGCTTGATGCCGCAGCGCATCATGATGTCAAAGTGTGTTTTCATATTGAGCCGTTTCCCGGTCGAAATGCCCAGACTACCCGTGACGCCATCGTCTATATTATCGATAAGTACGGCTCGCATCCGGCCTTCTATCGTCATGGAAAAGACAACCCACGTCCAATGTTCTATGTCTATGACTCCTACCTTACCCCGGCTAAACAGTGGAAGACAATACTGTCGCCAAATGGCGGCCAGACTATCCGAAATACAAAATACGATTCTGTGGTCATCGGGCTTTGGGTGAAAGAACACGAGCAGGCTTTTATGA
>CAZIAN010000255.1:0-7101 GCA_964537355.1 uncultured Pirellulales bacterium
TATCTTTTCACTCGGCACCACGGCACCGTTTGCTCCTAATACCGATGAAGGAACAATATACGGAATGCCAATCACCCCGGCGGCGCAAGCACCCGCTTTTTTCAGGAAGCTGCGCCGATTAATCTTCTTCTTGTATTCCATGCTTTCAATATGTGACATAATAAACCTCCGATGATTATCAGCCTTGTATTATACTTCGTAATGATATAATTGATAAGCCAAAAAAACCACCCGCCAATTCAGCCATAAACACACAAAGCACTCGGAATCCCGGATATTTCCCTTGACGCAGCACGACGAATTTCGTATAAGGTAAGGTTAGTAAGGCTTGCGATTTGGAGACTGGCAGGTCTTTTTTGGGCTTTTATGGAAGGAGGCGAGCAAATCACAGGGTAAGAAATACCCCGCACATGTGTGATATATAACGTGGTGGAGGCAAAAAGCGTTATTATTCGTTGTTATATTAACTCTCTTTTTTAAAGGAGGAGCAAAATGTTTAAGAAAATAACATATTTAATTTCTCTTGTCCTGCTGCTGGTCCAATTCCAAAACGCCTCGGCGCAAATAATGTGGACCGACGACGGTCCCGACCATCTCTGGACTACTTTGGCCAACTGGAGTCCGCAAACCGTACCGACCAGCGTCGAGGCCGCTTCAATCGATAATCCCGAAAATACTCATTGCCAGATCACAGACGGTATGATAGCCGAATGCGAAACGCTCAGAGTCGGCAATGCCCTCTCCACAACAAACCTGGACATCAGCGGAGGCTCACTTACAGTAGCCGGGGCCTACATCGGTGTCGATAGTGCATCCGGACACGGCATCCTGAACATCAGCGGCGGTTTATTTTCCTCCGGGGCATTGCAAATCGGCTGGAGAGGCATCGGAACGCTAAATATGACGGGCGGTACTGTCGAGCTAAGTGGCGACTTGATAGTACCCGGCCTGACAGGCACCGGCACGGTGAACCTAAACGGCGGCACTATCAATGCATCCGATCTCAGCTTAACATCCGATTTGGGCTTATTGGATATTACAACCGGCACATTGATACTTGACGGCGATGACACCGAAACAATCCAAACTTACATAGATGACGGCTGGCTTACCGCCTATGAAGGTCAGGGCAGAGTGAACGTCGATTATGACCTCGCAAACGCAGGCAAAACCACCTTGACCGCTACACCTCTGCTTAAACCAAATCCAATCGACGGTGGTTCATTATCTCCCGGCCAGGTCGAGCTGAGCTGGACCTTACCTGACGAGCTTTTGCCTGGAATGCCGGTAACTGTTGATGTGTACTTTACCGACGACCTTGATGCTCTCAAAAACTTTACCGATCCCGATGCCATCAGGGTTGTCAGCAACCAGGGCGTATCTTCCGTTATCGTGCAAACTCAGCCAAAGACGCGGTACTATTGGGCAATAGATACCTATTTTGGCCCCGATATTCTTCCGGTCTATGGCCCTATCTTTTCTTTTTTCACGGACAATCAGCCGCCCAAAGTACAATTCGAGAACGACCTCCTTACGACCTGGTTGACCGACGGTACCGTTGATGTCAATCTGGATGCGACTGTCACAGACGATGGTGTTGGGTATTCTGTGGCATGGACCGTTGTGAGCGAGCCTAACGAAGGAACTGCCGTTATCAGTGACACCGCTGTAGAGGATACTATCGTTAACCTCAGTGCTACAGGCAAATATGTCCTGCAGCTTGAAGCTGATGACGCCGAGTACACAGGCTCCAGTACGATAACTATCAACGTCTTTGCCGACGGCTGTGAAGCCGCAAAGTCACTGCCTGATTTCAAGCTGATACCCGGCGATATCAATGAGGACTGCATAGTTAATGATCTGGACATGGCAATATTGGAAGCGCACTGGCTTGAAAGTAATGCGTTAGAGTCGAAGCCGTAGGGCGGCCCTGTCACCTTTCGACGTACCGGTTTTGTTACGGGATGTAGGCAAAAAAAATGTCCCAACAATCTGCTTGTCCATCGTAGTGCCGATTTTTCGGGACTAAGATGGAAGCGGAGTTGAATGGATTGCACATCCGGTTCATCAACTTTTTACATAAATCATGAGATTTTTCACATTTTTTATGAAAAAACCGGCTTTTTTCGTTTTTTTTTCAGAATCCCTGTCACCTTTTGTAATTTCTCGTTCCTATTATTTCGAGATATTAATATATACTATTTTAAGGGATTTCGATTATGCCGGAAATATCACCTAACGAGATCGAATTGCTGACATCAAGCCGCAATGGCGACACATCGGCCTTTGAAGCTGTCGTTAAAAAATATCAGTCTTATATCTGTGCAATCACCTTCAGTGCCACAGGCGACCTCGGAAAGAGTGAAGTATTGGCTCAGGAAACGTTCATCAGTGCCTGGAAGGACTTAACAAAGCTCAAAGACCTGAATAAATTTCAAAGCTGGCTCGGCGGTATCGCCAGAAACATAATCAAAAACTCATTCAGAAGCCGGCAACATGATTTTATAAGTAAAGCTTCTTCCATAGATCAGTTAAAAGAAACTGAAACCGATGATTCCGGGCCGGCCGAAAGGGTTATAACGAAAGAACAACAACGTGTCGTCCGGAAGGCACTACAGCAAATTCCTGAACAATACCGTGAACCACTTGTGCTTTTCTGCCGACAGGAGGAATCTGTAAAAAAAGTTGCCGAACAATTGAGTTTATCTGAAGAAGCAGTAAAACAGCGTCTTTCACGCGGGCGTAAGTTACTAAAAGAACAATTCGCGGCACTGGTCGAAACAACCATTTCTCGTACGGGCCCGGGCAAGTCGTTTACCTCTGCCGTCATTGTTTCTATTACAGGTATGGCTATAAAAGATTCCGGAGTTGCCACTGCTGCCTCAGTACCGGCTATTAAATCTGCAACCGGTACTGCCACAGGCATAATGACACTGACCAGCGGGATAACAGCTAAGATAATTACAGTAGCAGCCGTAGTTACTATTGGTGTTGGATTGGTATTAACTTACAAACACCTCATTAAGTCGGATAAGGCACCGGGCTCATTTCGAACAGTAAACACAACAGAACAGCAAAAAGAACCTCCAGAAAAAACCGCCCAAAAACAGCAAAATATTGAAGCGAATACTGCAAAAGAAATTCAGCAAGTAGAGTTGCAGCAAGGTCAGCCTGAGTTTGCAGAAGGTTCCCAGGGTACACCCGAAGAACAACATAAAGACAAGGAAACTGTCGCCGTAATTGAGAAGATGAGCAGATATCGCGGGGTTGTCAAAGATGCAGCAGACAAGCCGATTGAAGGAGTAGTTGTTCGAAGATACTGGTATTCTTTTAATCTACCTGAAGGATGGATGGATGATTTAGAGGCGATAACCAATGCTCAAGGTGAATTTGAGCTTGGGCCGTTACCTGATATTAGCCGGGGACGAAACATAAACAGTGTTCTATTGTTTGAACATTATGATTACGGGATAGGCTGGTCGTCGGCGTCTCAGAGATATTCGTCAGTTACACTTTTAGGTTCGAGTGTTACTTCCGGCAGGGTAGTTGATGAACAGGAAAATGGGATAGAAGGTGCTGTGGTTATAGCTAAATTACCAATGTACTATGATGATAACAATCGTCCTTCAGGTTTCTTTGAAATAACTGCTGCTGCTACCGATGAAAAGGGAGAATTTATTTGTACCGATCTTCCGTCAGATTCCAGATTTCATATTGCTGTCCTGAAAAAGGGCTATGAAATTTATGACACAAGCGAAATTTACGAACGGGATAAATATCCATTTCGTGCAGGAGGAAAAGATTTACTGATTACGCTAAAACCAGGTGGTGCTGTCAAAGGACAATTAGTGCTGGACGGCAAGCCATATCAAAAAACAGGAATCGTTGTTGAGGCTTGTACCTCAGGCGGTCGAGTGGCAGGCCGAGCGCTAACAGACGAGAACGGACAGTTTGAAATTATTGGCTTAGTGAAAACTCAGAACTTTACTCTGACTATAAATAATGAATTTTTTACAGAAACCGGTTTAATTTGTAAGCCAGTTGAGAACATAAATTTAAGTGTCGATGCCGAGCCGGTAGTGGCTCTTGAGCTGCAGAAAGGTCTTCCGGTTACAATAAAGATTGTCGATAAAGCAACAGGTGATGGGATTGCTAATAATTTTGTATCAATAGCATTATTCGACCCAAATTATCGCCAATTAGAAAAACCCGTGAATATTGGCCTCGCTTCGGGCCAAACAAATGATGTCGGACAGTTTATGGTTGACCTGACACCGAATTACTACCGGTTAAGAACTCGTAGCTGGGCGGGCGGGAGAGAAGAAAATTTTGAACAGGATTTCAGAATTACGGATGAGCAAACCAGTTTTAATTTAACGGTAACCGTCGTACATAAGCCAACAGTACGCGGCAGGCTTGTTAATGCCGGGGGTGAACAAATTCATGGTTATGTGTGGCTTGGAGGTCGAAGGACTATAACCGATGAACACGGTAAATTCGAAGCTGATGAGCCAAGGGGGCCGGCAAAAGACATTTATGTCTGCTATGCATTTGATATAGGCAAAAAATTAGGGCGTGCGTTCTTCTGGCAGAAAAGCGATGATGCTAATGACCTTGAGATTGTACTCGAGCCGCTTGCCGGCATTGTCGGAAAAATGATTGACCCGAACGGTGAAGCTGTAATAAGCGTCATACCGGAAATTTCAATTGTAGATCCCAATGGCAGGACATACACCGAAAGAGTCAGCATTTGGAATACAACCGTCAAAGATGATGGCAGTTTTAGTATTGAGGGGATTCCGGTTGGTATGGAGATAGTAATTAAAACTGCTTTATCCCCAAATTTGAAGGCCGTACGAATCGGATCATTAGAGGCTGGAAGGATAAGAACTCTAAAAATAGGGCAGTTACAGCCGTCAGAGGTGCTGGACATTGGCGAGGTCTTTGTCAAACGTGAAGAGATAGCCGGGCCCGAAGATGATGACATAGATTGGGATGCAACGTTGTCCGGGCTTCTAACAAATGAAAGTGGCGAAGTGATGGTAGGCTTTGATCTACAGATACTCTATGGAAACAGAACGTTTCACGACATGACGGATATCAACGGTCAATATGAGTTTGCTGGGCTGCCGAGAGATAGAAAAGTTAAGCTGTCAGTTTTTGGCACAGCCGACAGGCCCAGCGAGACCGGTAGAAAACGTTACCGCGAATCATTTGAGGTTAATTGTGACGGTAATCCTTTTGATATACAACTATCCGGCAAGTATTCAAGATAGCCCGGGAGAGAAGAATATTACAACCGGGCCTTCTTGGACAAAAACTAATAAAGTTCTACGCCGGTTCGATCTTATTTTCACAAACGCAGGTGTTGTTGAACGCAAAGAGCACAAGCATCAGGGGAGCCAAATAGAATCCGATGTAAGTCCCGCCGCCAAATGACAGCACAAGTTGCGTTCCCACTAACACTGCAGCAGTAAGGGCAATCAGCCGCTTGAATCCGATATGCCGAGGGTAAAATGCAGGCAACATGCAAAAGAAGCAGTAAAGAATACCGGCCGTTGGTTTGCCCCAGGCTGCGAATTCTGGATACTGCCCCCAGAAACTCAAGGGGCTGTTGCCATACCCTGTCTTGAACTGCTGTTGTGCAATTGTGTCATCGATAAATGCACCTACTGACGATTCAGATTCATCCGTCGGCTGCACCATCGATATCAGCATAATTATGCATATGATACCGACAGCAGCATAGGTAGCTAAAAAGAACAGTCCTTTACGGATTCCATCTGCTCGCCAGAGATAACCGAACCACAGCGGTGCAAGAAACAATGGATAGTACAGCATTCCTGTTGCGATTCCCAAGAGCAAACCGGAAATTGCAGGTCGATGTAATAGCAGCAGGGCGAAGATGATGAAAGGCATTCCTGCAATATGACTTGCACGCTCTAATCCTATTTCGCTTGCCATTCCGAGTATATAAGGGCTGATTGCATAAATGAATACAACGGCCAGACCAGTGACGTGACCGCTCTTTTTCCTTACCAATAGGTAAAGGGCGAAAAGAGTCAGAATATCCAGAACAAGTTCGGTTGTCTGGACACTACGCATCGCATGCCAATTATTGAAATCGGCCAAAATGATGAATCCTTGTTTCGGAATCTCTTCGATGAAAGATGCAAAGAAACCGGCAGGCGCAAATAGCACGTACATCAGTGGCCCATAAACACAATTAGCCCCAAACTCAGTCCCGTAGGGTAACCGCCCTGTCTTGAGTAAATATTCCCCTCCGATAGCCGACCAGAGACCGACGTCGCCGATATGGCGTTCGTAGATAGTAAGTATGTGCAAAATAAGGACGATACCAATCAAAGTCCACACAATTCGCAAATTGTGAATATTCAGCTTCAATAGTCTTTCGTCCTTTCTCATCGCTTCCCATAGACAACGAGCGAACAGGATAATTGTGACAATGAAAATACCTGTAAAACACACCTTTTTATTTACCCACTGGATGTGGAGAAACGGCGCAATGGCATAAATCAAAAGAATGTCAATGTTCTGCAGTGACAGAAACCGTGAGAAGCTGCCGAATAAAACAACGACCAGAATAAATGATAACCAGGCCAGTGTCATACCATTAAAATTCGGAAGAAAAGAGCGCAGCAATTGGAATAGGCCTTGTTCCCTGCGGTCATCATCAGACTCAGCCGGCCAATTTTCGCGATCTTCAAACCGTACCTTGTCAAAGTTGAAACTAAACTCAAGAATCTTGTGGCTATCCGGTTCTACAGTTATAAGTCCAACCTCTCCTTTGTCTTCGTGAATAAACTTGATTATCCAGATTCTAAGCTTACTGGAATATTCAGGCTCTAAACGGACTTCGGGAAAATCAATGAGGATATCTTTCACTCGTGGTTCGTCCCGAATGATAGACATGATTTGCTCATCGGTTCGACTCGTATTTTGAGCATACAGATTCTGTGGCCAAAGTAGCATTACAGCCAGGAAAAAAAGCATGTATTGTCCACGCCAGGATTGTTCGAAGTCACTGCCAGTTATAGCTCTACGGTCAATCAGTTCTGTGGCTCTTAGTTTATATTGTTC
>CAZIAN010000256.1:0-7084 GCA_964537355.1 uncultured Pirellulales bacterium
GTATGACCGAAGGCGGAGTAAATTTCATTATCCGTAAAGAATAGTGCAAACCTAGCAAAAGGTATTCCATCTTACTCAGAAGAGGACCAATTCCTCATGCTATGCGATTTCTTGGGAGTTTTATGGCCGTGACTTAAAAGCACTCAGTCTTCTATCTGCCTGTCAGTCTAATGAATTACAGAAACAATGGAATGCCATAATTATGTAAAAAGATAACAATTACATCCACTCGGGCAGCAAAAAGCGCCACTCCTCGTTCCTCGTCGCTCTGCTTTTTGCTGCCAGTGATGTAAGGCGTTAGAAGTTTCGTAATTGAACCCTCAAGAGATGAAACTGGTCTTTTGAGGATTTCTTTTTTTAAAGCTGTTTATGCTGGGGTATGAACATTCTGTCCGAAGCGTACGACACTCCCAGCAGCTTGGAAATCAAGCATCGGATTGGTAGTCCGATGCCTCAAAATGCTAAGCTTCTGCTGAATAATGACTTGCCCCAAGCCGGAAAAGGCGCTTAAAAATCAGCTTACAAAAAAACGAAAAGTCACCCCAAATGAAAGCCCAAAAACTGTACCCCGGTCTGGCGAGAATTGTAGATGTTTGGCCGGAGCATACTCGCCCCTCTCGGCTTGAGTTTGGCCATTGTAGAACGATATCTTTAATTAGCGGTCTCAGTGTATCTCGACTGGAGAATATAGTTTAGAATATCTGGCATGCTAATAATTCCGACCACTTGGTTTTTTGTTGATGTTACAGGGATTTCTCTGAAGCGATTAATCATCATAAAATCACAAATGGTCTTCAAGATTTCACTCTCCCTATAGTGAACTGCCGGCTGTGTCATAAAATCTTCAACGGTTTTATTTTTCTCATATTCATCAGTGTAGGACAATCTCAGTAAGTCCTTCTCCGTAATGATCCCCGCCAAAGTCATGTCATCTTCTACAACAGGCATATCTGTAATTCCGTTTTTTATAAGAAGCACACCAGCTTCATATATTGGTGTTTGCTTTTTCACCCAAATTACATCAGTTTTCATAATGTCTTTTGCTGTAAGCATCTGATTCTACTCTCTTGGCGACCTATTTTGTACACTATGCACATAAAAAAAAGAGCGAGGTGGTTCCGGCTTGGGGGGAGACCGGTTGACCACTCTGCCTCGTCGAGGACTAAGGTAAATAAACTGAACTTTTCATATTAATATATCGCTACTTTCAGACAGCACCTTTATCAGTATATCGAACTGAAAAGAATTGAGATCATCCACTTGCACTCTTTTTCATTAACTCAGCCAATCCATATACCCCTCATCTTTCGATTTAAAGTCCCTCACAGGTCATTTAAACGGCGAACTCCGCTTGATGGGTATTATAAATGTGACTGGCATAGGACTTTCCCCGATAGAAAAAACAGGCCCAACCCTGATTTGCATAAAATACAGATTGGTTAAACTCTGACATTCAGAGCTAAGAGTAAAGGTTCTCTGGTATGTTCGCCATTTGCAGGACGCCGACAGGGACGGAGTCTAAAGCAAGACAACGATGATTTATACAAATGTTTTGAACCGTGGGCCTATCGGTCTTTGCAGCCTAGAAGACTCCCTTTGAACGAAGAGAGGTTTGGAATGTTATACGGAAACCATACATAACATAGTTAGATGGTGAAGCACACACAACGAATACTGCAGAAGAGAAAGGAACAAGTAATGGCTAGAAAACGTCCTACGAAGAAGGCGGCTCGGATTCCTGAAGAGCCCATGACTATCGATGATCTGATCGCGCTCGACAACACGCCGGACGATAAGGAGCCGGCTGAACTCGTTGCATTGCGAAATGCCGCGCCATGCATCAGTTCTCTGGATGCTAAAACTAAGCCTAACGTGCAACTGAAAAAGGTCCCAGGTCGCAATGTGTGGGAACTCGGACTGGCCAAGGATTTCATCCTTGGTGAGCTTGGGGAAACGGCCGAGGCGCTTCGGCGGCCCAGATCGGCGACCAGCACGAAAGAATTTGAACCGAGCATCCCCAAGTGGAGTGGCGTGACCTATCATCCCAAGTTAAGTGCTCCCCGCCCCAGGCGCCAGTTTCGACGGGTCAAGGGACAGCGAGTTAGGCCAGATGGGTACATCTTTGGGCCAGATGACAGACGGGTATACTATCCTAGCGGCTACCCATGGAGATGCATTGGTTTGGTCTTGGTGTGGACAAATCCGAGCGGCGGACCGGCGTGGTCAGGTGCCGGTGCGCTGGTGGGCAGGAATGTGGTTCTCACTGCAAGCCACGTCTGTCCGTGGGGCTCCAGTCCTTGGATGATGCAGTTCATTCCCGCCTACTATGATGGCTCATCCCTATCCGGTGTGTCCTCTTATGTCCAATCATACAGAGGCTATCGAAATCACGGTCAGGGAGACGACATGTGTACGCTTAAGCTGTACACGCCTCTCGGTAATTCACTCGGGTACTTTGGCTACAAAACATACCATGATAGCTGGGAAGACGGGAATTACTGGACGAAGTGCGGTTATCCCGGGGCAGTAGCGTCAGGTCAACGACCGAGCCGGATTACTTGGTTCCCAGTTGTCGATGATGATAACGATGGTGCTGGCGTGGAACTGGAATACAAGGCAGACTCCAGCAGTGGCGATTCGGGAGGTCCGGTCTTCGGTTGGTGGAGCAGCTCTCCTTACGTGATTGGTACTCACTCTGGTGGCGAGCAGGAATATCATTTTCCGTTTAGCATCGTCAAGAACAATGTTGCTGCGGGAGGTAGCGCGTTGTCGAGTCTCATTGGATGGGCTCGAAACAATTGGTAGAGAAGCAACATGGCGAAATGCAACCCGGTTGTCGCAGCGCCATCTAAACAGACGCTGAATCCGGCTGGGAATAGACCGATGAGTTGAGCGGGTCCTGAAGTCCACACTGTTCGCGCCGGGCCTGTTCCCAACGGGTTAGCTTGGTCATTAGCGGGCCAGGGGGGGTAATGTCTGATAGTTCACAAGGTTTCAACAATGTGGCATGTGGGTGTTTGCGTAAGGCGGACTCAACATGTAGTTGTAAATACCGCGGAGTAGCTCCTCTGACCGTTTTTTGAACGTCGGAAAGGCGGTAAGAGGGGAAAGGAGGTGGTGCCCGGACATACAAACTCGATGTATTCAATAAAACATATCCCAGAAGGTCGTCAAACACCTTCACAAGAAAGGAGTATAGAAATGGAAGAAGAGAAACTTTCCGATTACGAAGAAGAAATGGAAGAGACCGAAAAAGCCGAAGTCATCGAAGCACAGGTGGAGAAGGCCACCGAGGTTGTCGCCAAGAAGCCAGCCCAAGAGCAGCCTATTGGCGATGTCGCCGAGGAGCACCTCAAGAAACTTCCCTACACCCGCGAGCGGGCTCAGTTCCGGGCGCTGCTCATGTCTAACCCCAACTACTTCGGTAATCTAAAGGTCAGCCCCTTCAAGCCGGTGCTCAGCATTCAGACCAACACCACCTACGAGGAGATTGGCTGCGTCGGGTTCCAGCCGCAGTTTGATCGCCTGGAAACGGTGGTCTACATCAAGCAGCCGTCCGGCTATGGCGGGAACATCTGTTCCCCAGGTACGCCGGAGTACGTACGCTTTTACATGTCCACCGACAACGGCGCCACCTGGGATGACTTGGGCCTGACCAGCTTCACCGCCTACAACATTTCCGAGGGCACCCAGGGGCGCAAGCGGCTGGAGTATGCCGTCACCCTGGACATCAACCCCAAGAAGAAGTTCTGCTTCTCCGAAAACCTGCCGTTGGTGCGGGCGATCCTGTCCTGGAACGTCCCTCCGCCGCCCAACGACCCGAACTTCGTCCCGGTTTGGGGCGACATCCACAACACCATCATCCAGATCGACCCACGTCGCTTAATCATCATCGGGGACCTGCTCGAAGCGGTAAAAATCAAGCCCGTCCCGCAGCTTGCCAAGGTGCTCGATTTAGCCGAGCCGGTGCAGGCTGCTGAGCCTAAGGCCCTGACACTGGCGGAGCTCAACGAACTGTACAAGGACAAGGGAGTAGAGCCGCACCGGTTTGCCCTTACGGAGTTGCAAAAGTTCATCAGCAAACCGACTCTCAGCGAGACCCTGATGGCCTCTGGAGGCCAAGGGCTGTTGCCCGAACTGGAGATCGACTGGTCGAAGATCGACGACCTGCTGAATCCAACCGACGGCAGCACCCGCTATGAAGCGCTGGAGTGCATTGGCCTGGATCCCAACCTAGATATGCTAGTCGGCGTGATCCGCGTCAAGCTGCCCTCCGGCTACTCCGGCGATCTATGTTCTAACGGGAGTCGGGAGTACGTCACCTTCTGGGCGGATTTCAACAACAACGGCATCTTCGAGACCTGTCTGGGTACCACCTCGGTTAATGTCCACGACATCCAGAGTATGCCCAATGAGGGGCTGGAGTACGCCGTTTTCCTGCCCGTGGACCTGAGCAAGCACCGCAAGCCGTGCGAGGATGGACCGGTTGTGGTGCGCATCCGCGCGATCATGTCCTGGCAGGTGGCACCACCCTGCTTCAATCCAAACTACGTCCCAGTGTGGGGTAACCGCCTAGAGACGCTGATCCACATCAAGCCTGGCCCCACCGAGATTCCCGGCACCCACTTCCCCATCATCCAGACCGTCGGCAGCATGGATGTGGGCGACATCGATCCCATCAGCGGCCTGGCCAACGGCCCTGCCGTTCTGGCCGGATTCACCGCCCAGGATAGCCCCTTCGGCGGCTGGGTGATCATCACCGGGCACCTCGGTAACGCGCCGGACATCAGTATGGGCGCTACCAAGCTGAAGTACCGAGTCGAGGTGAGCGACAACGGCGGCCTGAACTGGCAGCGGGTGACCAACTCGTTCACACTCAAGCGCGACCAGCTGCTCAACGGCGGCTGGAGCAACCTGCCTGACATTACCCAGATGGTCGATGGGGACGACTGGTACGAGTACCAGGAGGACCTGACGGACGGTCCGGGGAACGCTATGATCTTCCCCGTCGGCAACTTGCTGGCGCGCTGGAACACCAGTGGACTGAGCGGGTTATGGAAGCTGCGCATCCGCGCCAAGGATCCCGCTGCCCCGGGTCCGGTTTGGACAAGCAACGTGGTCACCGTCAAGCTGGACAACAAGGCGCCCGATGCGGCCATTACCATCACGTCCGGCGGCGGTCCATGCGCCGACTTCACCATCGGCAACGTGATCACCGGTACGTACTCGGCCACGGACCTGCATTTCGGCAGGCTGCGGTTGACGGTGGCGCCTGCTCTGGGCGGCAGCTTCACCAACCCGGCGCCGCTACCGGCCGGTTCGACCATGCCTTTGGACCGCACCTATGCCGGCGGTGTGCCCACCATTGGTGAGGCGGGCAACTGGTCGCTGGACACCTCGGGGATGCCCAAGTGCGGATATGTGGTCTACCTGAACGTGTGGGACCGCACGATTCGCAACAGTGGCTTCATCGGCCACCACAACTCGGCGGTCGTCGGCCTATGCTTGCGGGAGTCGGGTGCGTAAAAGGGAAAAAAGAACGGGTTGGGGTGGCGCTCCAACCCATTCTGGAAATTCCGGAAAAATGAATTCACTCATTGAGCGGACATTGTAGAGTTCCAATTGCAGGGCGAAAAAGAAAATACGTCTTTTAACAATGAAACCTAACTCCGTAATGCAGCCGGACACCTCAAGGCGCAGCTGATTTTAGTCGTTGAACACATAGACGTGGCTTCTCAGAAAAGCGGTGGTTCACAGGAAAATAGCCAGGGTTGGAAACGAAGTATGTTGTTTGCAGAAGGATTAGATTCAACAGCAATTTATTAAGGAGAAGTAAAAAATGTATGTGACGTATAAACCAGTGGAAATTCCGGAGGTAGGACAGACTGTAGGTACAGGGTGGTTGCCGCCCCCGCCAGATCTGCGAGATTTCACAGATGCGGAGCCGGAGATCGCGAAAATGGCTAAGAAGTTGGGTTTGCCAAAGGATAAAGAATTGAAGAAACCACAAAAAACCGTCGATCTCAGGACTTGGTGCTCACCAATCGAAAACCAGAAAAGCTTGGGTTCCTGCACGGCACATGCCGCCGTAGGCGTGGTCGAGTACTTTCAGCGCCGTGCATTCGGTAAGCACATTGAAGGTTCTCGCCTCTTTGTCTACAAGGCAACGCGCAACTTGATGCAGGTGACTGGCGACACCGGAGCCTGGCTGAGGAATACGATGGGTGCGTTGGCGCTCTGCGGCGTTCCAGACGAAAAGTACTGGCCATACACGGACGCCACCCCTGATTTCGACGAGGAGCCGAGAAGTTTCGTCTATGCGGTGGCGGATAACTATGAAGCTCTGCGGTATTTTTGCCATGATCCTTTGGGTGCCAACGTCCCAGGGAAGACAGTCCTAACCAACGTCAAAAGGTATCTTGCTGCCGGTATCCCCTCTATGTTTGGCTTTTGGGGATTCCCATCGTTCAGTTCGTGCGATGTGAATGGTGGAATTCCATACCCATGTCCCGGTGAACGAGCGCAGTGGGGCCACGCTATCGTCGCAGTCGGCTACGACGACGGTAAAAAGATCAAGAACACGAAATGCAACAAGACGACCACTGGGGCACTACTCATTCGCAACTCGTGGAGCACGACATGGGGAGATAAGGGCTATGGGTGGCTGCCTTATGACTATGTCGTGAACAAGCTGGCTCTCGACTTCTGGTCCTTGCTGAGCATGGAATGGGTTGACACGAATCAATTCGGCATCTGACGGAAAGGGCAGGTTTTGCAAGGCGCACAATAATCACGTCTAGCCCGGCGCGGTTCCCCACGTCGGCTAATGCATCACGGTAGAAGTTTCGTAACTGAACCCTTAGAAGACTGCGTAAGCCTTTTGAGGGTTTCTTTATTTTGGAGATGTTTGTCTGGTATGAGCGTTGTGTCCAAAGCGTACGACATCCTCTTTCTCTTTTTCACACATGTGGGCTCTATAGACATCCTAATAGACAAGCAAGAACTCGTTGGAAATAAAATACTGAAAGTAAATAGTTTATGTGTCCTTGACACCTTAGACGTCAGTGTGAGGCGTCAGTTTGGG
>CAZIAN010000257.1:0-7042 GCA_964537355.1 uncultured Pirellulales bacterium
TTACTGGTGGCCTTTTGTCTGTGACTGCCAGCTTACTTTGAATGGTTTTACCTGCCTCGGCTCGGCTGGCGACTTCGATTTTACTCCAAAAAGATCCTGGTCGAGTCGGTTTGAAAAGGGGCCCGGTAAAATCTCACCGGAACAGAGCCTGAGCATATCTGATGCCGACTGGCCCACCTTCAGGGCAAGCAACCAGCGAACAGCGACGAGCAGGGCGGTCATTCCTGAAACCAGTAGCCGGCTTTGGCTGACAAAGTCGTCTGCTTCTGCCAATGTCCGTCTTACAGCTCCTGTAACGGCCGGTGGTCTTGTCCTGCTGGCCGGCTCGGACGGAGTTGTCCGGGCACTTGATAGTGACACGGGGCGTGAGCAATGGAAGGCCTTCACCGGTGGAGAGATTCGCATTGCCCCGACTCTATGGAAGGGCCGTGTTCTGGTCGGTTCAGGTGACGGCTGGGTGTACTCATTTGAGGCGGCTACCGGCCGGCAGCTTTGGCGTTTCCGGGCCGCACCAGCCGAACGCGATATCCCTGTTTACGGCAAAATCCTCTCAACCTGGCCGGCGGCGAGCGGTGTTCTTGTGGAAGATGGGACAGCTTATGTTGCTGCCGGTTTAGTGAACTACGATGGGACCTACGTGTATGCTCTTGATCCGGTTACCGGAAATGTTCGATGGTGCAACGATACATCCGGACATCTGGATGCGGATGCAAACACAGGCGTTAGCGTTCAGGGGCATCTGTTGCTCAACGATAACAAGCTCTATCTTGCCGGTGGGAATGCCGTTTCACCTGCGGTCTATGATATCCAAAATGGACGGTGTCTTAATGATGCCGCTCCTCTGGCCAATACAGAGTCAACCAGTCCGCGTGGTTGGGAGCTTTTCCTTGTAGGCGATAGAGTTATCGCCTGTGGGATACCCTTCTATACCCGCCCGGATATCCCGGTGTACGACCATACGGTGACTAAGAAGCTGCTGCATGCTTCAACCGGCCGGCGCGACGTAGTCTGGATAGACAACAGCAAGCTGCTTTGCTACGAGCCGCTGGACAAGAGTGTTTTGAGTAGATGCGTTACTGATGAAAAAATCCCAAGACATATAACACAGGCCTGGGGAGCATTCAAAGTCTCCAAAAAACCTCTATGGCAGTATGTCTGCTCTGAGAGCATTGCTGTTGCTCTGACAACAAACGCCGTTGTGGTAGCTGACGAATCGAAAGTTTCCGCGATCAATCTTAGTAACGGCGAATCACTCTGGAGTCAAACGCTCCCGTGTGCTCCCGTGCCATGGGGTATGGCTGTTGATCGCAATGGCCGGGTGATTTTGAGTCTGGTCGATGGCCGGGTGCTTTGCATTGGCAAGCAGGAGCAGTTTCGACAGAAGGTTGCCAGCGGCAATTAGTAGCGAAAGTATGCTAGTTCGTTAATATCGCTTTAAATGAGTTATAGACTTTTCCGTGATTTAACGAACTTTTCCACTTTCTCTCGTGACAGTGGGGCCGGGCGCAGTTTGCCCTGACTCCAAAGGTCATAACCGCTTAGTCTATATGGGCTTTCAGGCTGTTCAGACTGCCCGACAGGTAATAACGCCAGAGATTCATCCGCATTATTCAATGGCACATATTGTGTATAGGATTGCGACCGCTGGGAAAATATGGTTCCGCCCTCGATGCAGCTTAAAGCGGGAAATGTCAGGTCTTTCTCTTCGTCGAGCGACTCAAAGCCATCCAGTGTTGAAAAGTATGGGAGTTTTGTTTCGAGAAGTTTGGCCTTGCCTGCCTCATGCCATTTTGTTGGGTCGTCACCATAGTTGGCTTTGCCGTAGCGCCAGGCCGCTCTTAGAATAAGATTAACGTACTCGGCTTCCGGAGCGTTCAGCATGGCATCGGGGTCTTTTTCAATACGGGCGTTGATGGTCTGGAGCATATTGCAGAGACCTGAAATACCTCCACCGTAAATCGTAGCCGCTACGAAGTTCTGCCTAAACGCCATTGGCATAAGGTTCATGATTTCCGTTCCTTTTATAGCCATTTCAGATTTGAATCCGCCGGCTCGCCATTGTTCGAGGTATTCCAGAACCATGAGTGTTTCTTCTTCCAGCGCAAACTTCTGCACATCACGCAAGTGATAGCCAAGGCGAACAAGGTCGCGCTTGATGGGGGCGACTGTGTCATAGTGTATATCAAGAACATCTTCCGGGGTGAAGATTTCTTTTTTGAGCATACGTTCCTTAAGTCGCCAGGAGCGGTCGGTGTCGCCGAGACTGCCGGTCGAAATGCCCATAGATATGGGATAGAAGGATGCGATTGGCCGATGATTGGCTGTTACAATCCAGCCCTGTTTGGGATTGATGACCTGGGGCAACAGCTCATGAGGCAGGATTCCCTGCCAATCATTTTCAGAACTCCATCCCTCGTGGGCTGCTCTTCCATCGAGCAGCGCCTTTGCAGAGCGGATTGGTAACGCCAAAACTGTTTTATAACCGGTATTGCCCTTATTGTCACCGAATACACAATTTCCACTTGGAAAACGCCAGCCGCCAAGGGCCTGCTGGAATCCGTAAACATCCTTTGAACGCATCATATCTAATGCGCCTCGGAAAGTATCATGATTTATATCGCAATTTGGTATTCTCTTTAGTGCAACTTCGTCACCTCGACGAACACCCGCCGCTACAGATGTCACTACCGGCCCGAGATGAGTTTGCCTGAATGTGATGGTTCGCTCCCGACCGTCTTTGACCTTGATTATTTCGTTGTGAACCTCCATGCTGCGCCATTGACCGTCGAAAAGATACTGGTCTGGATGGTTGGGATCGGTTTTGAGAATGAACAAATCAGCCTGGTCGGCACCGAGCGCGGTCAAGCCCCAGGCAACATTTTCTGTAAAGCCGATTAAGATAATGGGGCTTCCTGCAACTCCAACACCGCGGGCATTGAAGGTCTTGCCACTGACGTGAAATTCGTAAAGCAGCGAAGGATTACGGACTGGGGTCTGCGGGTCACTGACGAGTACGGATGAGCCGTTGGTGGTTTTACTTTTACCTACAACCCAGGCATGGCTGAATTTTGGAGCCGGCGGCTGTCTCCGCGGGGGTGACGAATCGACCTTTCGGTTCAAATTATGCTGCAATGCGAAGTCCATAACCTTCCGTACCCACTCGTCTGTGACATCCTGGCGCTGGATCACAGAGGCATCATCCCTCACGGGCCGTCCACGGAAAGCACCTGCGGCATCTTCGGGCGCGAAGGTGCGAATCTTTCTGGTTCCTTCCTTAATCTCATAATAGGAGACTGTGTCACGCAGACCATCGCCGGAGAAGAAAAGACCCAGGCGCCACCATGATGCAATACATGCAGCAGGTGTCCAGGGTTCAGGTTTCAGGTTGAGCTTCTCGAACAGATACAGCATTTCATTGGGGTGATTGTTAATGTAATTGTTGACGCCGTCGCTGTAAGCCTGGAGCAGAGACAGGATTTCGCTGTCGAGATTAGCAGCGACTTTTTGGGCGGCGCGGTAATATCCGATGGTGCGCATTTTTACATCATTACGCAAAGTGGAGTTCCTTCCCTGAGGAAGTCTTTGTGTGACACCGGTTTTCACATCACCTACAAGCTCAGCCAGGCGACCCTGTATTATGCGAAGATTGTAGTACATCTGGAAGGCCCTGTCCTCTGCTGCAGCATAACCCAAACCGTACATAGCTCCGGCGTCCGTATTAGAAAAGATATGCGGAACGCCCCATGTGTCCCGTATCAGCTCAATGCTGCGGGACTTTGGTTGTGGATTTTGATTTGCACTCTCCTGGCTGCAACCTACAGTTAAGAAAAAAAACAGTGAAAATGTAAAAGATATACGCACGTGTTTGAGTGTCATCTTTGTCTCCTTTTTGCTTGTCGGTAATATTTATTGGAATTACAGGGTAATAATATTTCGGTTCTGTGTCAATTTTACAATTTATTGGTTATATATAGCCTCTTGACTATTACTGATTGACGGGGATAATAATTGTCGTGACGTAGCACAGAAAAATTAATAAGCTGGAATATTAAAAGTGTGAACGTTCTAAGGTTTTTATTCTAATGAGAAAGGATATTTGAATGATTTTGAAACCTATTATTAAGTTAGTATTTATGGTTCTTCTTTTGGCTGCGCATGGTTGTAGTGATGTGTCCTCGGGAGGACCTTATCAAGCCACAGGAATTAAAATCGGGGAAGTGACTGACAAAGAAGCTATCGTTTGGACGCGTCTTACGCGCCATCCGGAACGAGTTGGATTGGGAGCACCTATGCCGGAGGTTCTTTATAGTGATCCCGACACCGGCGAGCTGGTTAAGAAGCCCAAGGGAAGGCCGGATTCGGCTCCGGTCGTCAAGTTCCCAGAGAATTCAACAATCCAGACAATTGAAGGGGCCGTGCCCGGTGCAGCCGGGAAAGTCAGGCTTCTGTATAAGATGGAGGGTGCTTCTAATTGGAACACCACTAATTGGAACAACGTAGATACGAAACGTGATTATACTCATCAGTTCAAATTGGCTGACCTCAAACCGAATGCCAGATATCAGGTGCGTGTGGAGGCGAGAGCGGGGGGAGGGACAAAAGGACAGCTCGTAAATGGCGGCTTTAAGACGGCGCCCCGTGCCGATAAACCTGAACGAGTTGTCTTTACTGTTACAACGGGCCAGGCTTATCCGGATCAGGATGCTGCCGGCGGCGGGTATAAAATTTATCCTGCTATGTTGAAGCTTGATCCCAGCTTCTTTGTTCATACCGGCGATATCGTTTATTATGACAAATTGGCCAAGACTTTACCGCTGGCCCGCTGGCATTGGGCCCGTATGTACAGCCTACCGACAAATGTTGAATTTCATCGTCAGGTTGCCAGCTATTTCATCAAGGATGATCACGACACCTGGATGGATGACTGTTGGCCCAGCAGAAAAACTAAATTCATGGGAGACTTTACTTTCGAACAGGGTCTGGGGGTATTCTTAGAGCAGGTTCCGATGGGCGAGAAAACTTATCGAACCTTTCGATGGGGCAGGGACCTCCAGGTATGGCTGGTCGAAGGGCGTGACTTTCGCAGTCCCAATACAATGCCTGACGGGCCTGATAAAACCATCTGGGGCAAAGAGCAAAAAGCATGGTTTAAGCGGACTGTTCAGGAATCGGATGCAACATTTCGTATTTTGTGCAGCCCGACACCCCTCGTTGGGCCCGACCGAACCAACAAGCGTGACAACCATGCGAATTTAGCTTTTACACACGAAGGCGATGAACTAAGGGAGTTTATTTCGAAGCAAAAGAATATGTATGTTATTTGTGGAGACCGTCACTGGCAGTATGTATCTGTGAATGCTAAAACCGGTGTGCGGGAATATTCGTGCGGGCCGGCCAGCGATAAGCATGCCGGAGGCTGGAGTGATGACATGAGATATCCCGAGCATCAGTACTTAAGTGTGATTGGGGGATTCCTTGGGGTTATCGTTGACCGTTCAGAAGGCGAGCCCACAGTGACATTTCGACATTACAGTGTTGATGGTGATATTCTTAATGAGGATCGTTTTAAGGCTCAATAGAATAGTTCTTATTGCTGAATATCGTCAACATGAGCCGTCGTGTATGTTTATCTTCTGAAGTCTTTTTCTGAACCAGAGCTATTTTTCTTTCTCAGAAAGCTGGCCTACCTCTTTCAGACGTTGCCATAGAACTCTGATGTTGCGGTCCTGTTTGGCTTTGGCCCATTGAGCGGATTGTCTCTGAAAGTAGTGGGGGAATTTCTTATGAACGGCGAAACGATTCTCGGCCTCCTCCAGCATCAAGCCTTCTTGCTGAGCTGCTCGAAGCCCATCGAGCATGGTTGTGTAATAATCCCGGACATGCTTGAGATCATTGCGTGTAAGAGCGGGGCTGTGGGCGGCAATGACATAATCGAGTTTTATACTTTTTTCGAGAAACGCATCCAAAACTGAAATATATCGATACACGTCCTTCAATTCTGCATTTTCTGTTATTCCGGGCAGATGACCACGTTGATAAACGATAGCGCCTGTGACAAGTACCCCCTCCTTAGGGATATATATCAGAATGTCGGCCAGACTGTGTCCTTTGCCAAAAAAAACAAGTTCGAGCCTAAGGTCTCCAAGGTCAAGAGTGTATTTATCGGAAAAGGTGACAGTCGGTTTTACAATTTCGAAACCTTCCTTTATGTCCTGTGTGTTTAGCTCAAAGAATTTGATTTCGCCTTGTATCCTCCTCGTTTGCAATCGATTTCCGGCGACCTGCGGCAGTAAAGCCTGCAGGTTACGAATTGTATTAGCATTATGCTCAAGGTCCTTTCGTTTCCATTTTTCATTTACCTGCCTATTGATGAGCCATTGCATTTCGGCGGGTAAATTTTCGTGGCCGATTACTACTGCGCCTTTGAACAGACAGTTTCCTCCTGCGTGATGCATGTGAGCATGTGTATTGATGACATAAGCCCAGTCATCACGCCCGAATGCATTTTCAAGCGCTTTCTTAATTGGCGCCATGATACGCGGCGACATCTCAGTATCGATTATGACCAGGCCCTTTTGCGATTTTATCGCCACTAAATTCGTCCTGCCGGTGCCAAGCCAGTAGCCGATGACCACTCGATCAGAGAGCCTTTCGATCCTGACAAACTCTTCTGAACTATGTCCGATACCGGATATGAGCAAACACAGAACAATACAACAGAGAATTGACTTAATCATTTTCAACCTCCAAATGAAACCTACAGAATTTTGTTATAATTAATATCAATCAAACTCAGTAATCGGCTCTCTTGTAAATTCCATCATACTATAATGCGAAATTCCTGCCAGAAATGACTCATGAAAAATAAAAAGGCGGATATAGAAAAAAAGCCCCTGCTTTTTGGAGGAGAATATAAAAGCAGGAGCTTAGGCGATAGTGTATATTCAATACACCACATTCTCAACTTCCCTCCATGGAATATGAATTTAGTAAAGATTTCATAAATATGTGCCTGCATTGATACTAAATGTAACGTTTATTT
>CAZIAN010000258.1:0-7008 GCA_964537355.1 uncultured Pirellulales bacterium
GGCAGCTCCTGCCGCTTTCTTGTACGAAATTGTTGGTGCTCGTTGTGCCATTATCTTTCGCCTGGTCGGCTATCGAAGTCCAGATGAGACTGTTTTTATGACCCCTTGCTCTGCTGAAATCATCGATAGTCAGGTCGTTTGCTGATCTGGTTGCCTGTGCCCGGGCGGTTAATAGCCGGCTTCCTAATCCGCCGGATGCGATAAGGCATAACAGAACCACATATAACAGCCACTTTCTGCGAGTAACTTGCATTTGCGTTTTCATGAGTACACTCCTTGAAATATCTATTCTTTCATTGTTTATACTCAAAATCAAGCCTGCTGTTCGCAAATATCATTATATGGCAGAAGGCAGAAGGTTGGGGTTGCAAAAATAGGGCAGATTCGTTATGTTTGCTGCTGTTGTTGGGGGATAATATTGCCGATGGTAAGGATTGTAGCGAATGGTTAAGACGGAAAATCTCAATGTTAAAACGAAGGGTAACTGTGATGTCGTTAATATTACCGAGCAGGTCAGCGAGATTGTAAGCCAATCAGGTGTTAGGGAGGGTACTGTTACGGTTTTCAACGTTGGCTCGACTGCTGGTATAACGACGACGGAATATGAGCCCGGGTTGGTTAATTACGATATCGAGGCGTGTTTCGAGAAGATAGCACCTGAGCGTGGCCGGTATGAGCACGAAGAGACATGGCATGATGATAACGGGCATGCGCATGTTCGGGCAACGCTTTTGGGGCCTTCTATGAGTGTGCCTGTTGTTGACGGCAGGATGACATTGGGGACGTGGCAGCAGATTATTTTGGTGGATTTCGACACGAGGCCGCGGACGAGAACGGTAGTGTGTCAGATTGTTGGGGAATGAAGTAATGAGCAGAGAATTATATTCGAGAAAAGGGGTAATGTTATGAAGGTCACTATATTTAACGGTTCGCCCCGGGGTAAGAAGGGGAATACCCACTTTATGGTCAAGGAATTTACGAAAGGGGCCGAGCTGGGGAGAGCTGAGGTTGAGAACGTATTTCTTGTGAAGAAGAAGATACATCCCTGCCGGGGTTGTTTTACGTGCTGGATAAAGACACCGGGCACATGTGTTATTAAAGATGATATGGCGGAATTGATTCAGAAGTTCAGCGAATCGGATATTATTGTTTTCGCGATGCCGGTTTACGTTGATAATGTTACTGGAATTATGAAAAATTTTATGGATAGGCTTATTGCGGGGCTTGATCCGCATTTCGAGAAAGACGAAGGTGGGGAGTGCGTGCATGTAAGCAGGTTTGAAAAACAACCTAAATTAGTTGTCATATCAAACTGCGGTTTTCCGGAGCAGAGTCATTTCCAGGTTCTTGAATTGTTGTTCAGAAGAATAGCGAGAAATATGCGTTCGGAGGTCATCGGTGAAATATACAGAAGCGGAGGCGGTATTTTGCAAGAGGCGCCTTTGATTTTGAAACCTGTAATCAGTAAATACAAAAAGCTGCTTCAAACGGCGGGTATGGAAATCATAGAAAAGCAGCGGCTTTCGGAAGAAACCAGGCTGAAACTGGAAAGGCCTCTTGTATCTGATGAACAATACATTTCAGCGGCAAATGGACGGTTTGATGCGTTATTAGCCAAGGTTTAAGGGGTGTGGTAGTGCTGTAATAATAGACTTGACGGAATTGATTTGACGGCGTAGTATTTTATAGTTATTTCTCAGCAGTAAAATAAACTTTTTTGAGGTGTCCGGCCGGATGAATATTGTCATTCGAAAAAAGGTTTTTGTGATAACAGCAGTGCTTATGAGCTGCTTTATAGGCGGCTGCGGTGAGGGGGGCGGCAGGGGGTCAAAAGACCTTATGTCTGCGGTAGATTTGGGTACGACGATAGGGTCGCTGGTGGAGATGTCCTGGCTGGAATCAGTGAAACTCGAAGGGTACGGTTTGGTAGTAGGATTGATGGGTACGGGTTCGGGGGAGTGTCCTCCACAGATCAGGACGTATCTTGGACAACATGTACAGACTCTATTTCCCGGGCGGAGAGTAAACTTTGAGAAATTTATAAGCGGTTCCGATACAGCAGTGGTACTGGTAGAGGGGATAATGCCGACAGTGGCTTCGAGGAATGAGAATTTCGATGTCAGGGTATCGGCATTAGATGATACACAAACCACCTCTCTTGAGGGAGGATGGCTGCTGGGTACGGAGCTAAAGTCGGTGGGGACCTTCGGTATCACTACGAAGGTTGTTGCCGAAGCAAAAGGTACGATTTATTTAGATAAAATCGTGACATCTACAATCAATAAAAGGGCTGGATATGTATTAGCCGGAGGAAGGGTTCTTGATGAGTACAAGATAGCTCTTGAACTTCATGATCCCGATTTCAGGATGACAAACAACATCCGAAACCGCCTGAACGAACTTTTCGGTGACGGAACAGCGAAGGTGGTTTTGCCCGGCAGGCTTGAGGTGAGAGTGCCGGCTAAATATTTAGAGCGAAAGCAAAGATTTATTTCGATAATGAAGGCGACATATCTTACACAGAACATGGAAATTATCAACGAAAGGATAAATTCATATATCAGAAAACTTGCTGCTTTGGAGGACGCGGATGCGAGCGAAACAGCCCTTGAGGCCATAGGCAATAAAGGTTTAGGCGGGCTGAGTGTTTTGCTTACAAACTCGAATGAGCAGGTACGTCTTCGAGCCGCCAGGTGTATGCTTAATCTTGGCAGTGACGCCGGCCTGATGACTCTCAGGCAGATAGCTATGGACAGAAAGTCAACTTATCGAATTGAAGCCCTTGAGTCAATAACCGCCGGGGCCAGGCGTAACGATGCGGCTCGAATATCGCAGAGGCTGCTGCGTGACGATGATTTTAGCATAAGGCTGGCCGCCTACGAGCAGTTGCGGAAATTAGGCGATATTGCCGTGACACAAGAGCTTGTAGGAAGTAATTTTTATTTGGAACAAATGACACAGACCGAACAGAAGGCAATTTTTGTCTCTCGCAGCGGTCAGCCTCGAATCGCTTTATTCGGCGCCCCGATACAATGCAGCAGCGGGATTTTTGTTCGTTCAGAGGACAGTAATATAACAATTAACGCCCCGTCCGGTCAGAGCTATGTCTCGATAATACGCAGACATCCCCACCGCCCGGGCATGGTGGCCCAATTGAGAAGCTCATTTATACTTAGTGACATTATCCGCACTCTCTGCGAAAAGCCCAAGGCAGAAGGTGAGCCGGGTCGTGGGGGCTTAGGTGTTCCATACGCGGATGTTATAGCACTTTTGAAACTGATGTGTGACAAGGGTGCAGTAAAAGCGGAGTTTTGGGCCGGGACCTTACCGAAAATCGGCTAATTATCAAGAGAAGACAGTCCTTCGGCCGATAACAATATTGCATATTTGACTAAAAGATGTATGTTTATATTTTATTAATAGTTACCGGACGTTAACAACAGGATAAAAGATGAGACTTGAAAAAATTATTCTTAACGGATTTAAGAGTTTTGCGGACAAAACGGATTTTGTTTTCGATTGTCCGATAACTGCTATTGTCGGTCCCAACGGGTGCGGTAAAAGCAATGTTGTCGATGCTGTAAAATGGGTCCTTGGAGAGCAAAGTGTCAAGAGTCTGCGAAGTGGACACATGGCGGATGTGATATTCGGCGGCAGCAGCAGCAGAAAGCCTCTGGGTGCGGCGGAAGTGAGCCTGTTTATATCCAACCCCGAAGGCAGCGGGACGCGGAAGCTTCCTATCGATGCCGAAGAGGTCCAGGTAACACGAAAGATATATAAGAGCGGTGAAAGTGAGTATCGTATAAACAACAAAATCTGCCGGCTGAAGGATATTCGAGAGTTGTTTATGGATACCGGTATAGGGACGAGGGCCTATTCGATTCTTGAGCAGGGCCAGATAGAGTATTTAGTGAGCGCATCGAAGACGGACAGAAGGTTCATATTCGAAGAAGCCGCCGGGATAAGCAAGTATAAGGCGCATAAGAAGGAAGCCCTTCGTAAACTGGAACGGACCGAACAGAATCTGCTTCGGCTTGCAGATATTTTAGGCGAGATTGCCAAGAGGCTTCGCAGTGTAAAGCTGCAGGCGGGTAAAGCAAGGAATTACCTGCAATATACTCAAAAGCTCAAAGAGCTTCAGGTCAGCTATTCTCTTGTCGAATACGCAAAGAACCGTACGCAGATGAAAGACAAAGGGGCCGTTCTTGACGAGGTTAGTGAACAGTTCGGACGGCTGGCGGCGGAAGTGGCCCAACAGGACAGCCTGGTAAGCAATTTGGGTGAGGAAATAATAGAGACAGAGCATAAGCTGAGCCAGACGGACAATTCCCTTGTTTCGGTTCGCAGCAAAATAGAGCAGCGTCTTCAAAGAATTGATTTTTTACGAACGAGGATTTCCGAGCTGCAGGAAAGAGAACAATCCGCGCGCGAGAAGATTGAAAAACTTAGGGGGCAGAAGAAGCAATTCGAGCAAAATTCGGCACAATACAGCGGAGAGCTGGCTAACTGCGAAAAGATTCTGGAAGAAAAAAGCGGGGCGGTTGAGCAAATCCAAAAAGACATCCAGGAGGTGAATGCCGAGTGTACGTCATTAGAGGCCCATCTTGAAGATGAGAAATCGGGAATTATCGACATAGTCAGGCGGACGGCACAGCTTCATAACGAGGTCCAGAGCATTTCAGTTTATCGCAACAATTTATCGAGCCAGAAAGACCGCCTTGCGGGGCGGGCGGAAACCGCTCGTACGGAATTAGAGGGGCTGTTGACTGAAAAGGCACAGCACAACGCCCGCCATGATGATATTGAAAAGGTATTAGGTGAACTGAAGGAGAGCCTGGAAGCCAAGCGCTCAAAAAGCGAAGAACTCAACGAAGCATTGGCGGCGGACAATAAGCGGTTGGCCCACAGTAAAGAGGTGCGGAGCGCACTGAACAGCGAGCTGACGATATTGACAGATATGGAGAAAAGGCGTGAGGGGCTTAAAGCGGGTGTTAAGAGCATATTGCATGAGAGGGCGATTGATAATAAATTCGATTACGTCGAAGGAATATTGGCCGAAACAATAGAAACGGGCGTCGAATATGCGAATGCAGTCGAGGCAGCCCTCGAGGGGCAGACCGATGCACTTGTAATCAACAGCACAGGCAGGATGTTAGCTGATATTGAGAGGATTCGAGAGCTTGACGGCAGGGTAAATTTCATAAGCCTGGATAAGGTAGAACCGTTTGTAGATACAAATGACTGGTCCGGATTCGAATGTGTTAAAGGCAGGCTTGTTGAGTTTGTAAAGTTCGACAGTAAATACGCGGCGCTGGCCTGGAAGCTGCTCGGCAAGACCTTAGTTGTCGAGTCTCTGCAAGAGGCGGTAGAGATGGCTGGGAGCGTGCCGGATGAATTTAAGTTTGTTACCTTGAAAGGTGAATTCTTAAGCTGCGATGGAATGATAAAGCTGGGGCCTTTGGGTAAAGCCAGCGGTTTAATATCTCGCAAAAGCCGTCTTCGTCAGCTTCAGGAGACCATCGCCAATATCGCTTCAGAAATCGAAGGGATTGAAAGCCAGATTGCGAAAAACAATCAGACGAAAGCACATCTGGATGAGTTGTGTAAAGATCTGCGGACGGCGGTGTATGAGGCGAACACGGAAAAGATGCAGGTAGGCTCGAAGCTCAGCCTGATAGAGCAGAATATACAACGGCTCAGACAGGAAGAGCCTTTGCTGGCCAGTGAGATTGATATGCTGGCCGAACAGATAGCGCAGTCGGTCCAGAAGGAGTACGACTCGAAGCAGAAATTAGAGGAACTGGAAGAGGTAAACAGTCAGAGGACGGCGCACATTGAAGAGCTTGAGGCGAAATATGCCGAGCAAAAAGAACAGCAGCAGATATTGGTGAACAAGCTTACCGATTTGAAGGTGGCTTTGGGGCAGGTTTCCGAGCAGAGTAAGGCATTGAAGCAGATAACCGCGAGCCTGCTAAGCCAGATGCAAGAGAACCGGGCGGCCACCGAGACCGCGCAGGATGAGATTAAAAACTGCAGCGAACAATTGGCCCAGGCCCAGCGGGACATTCTTAGTTGCGAGGCGGGGGTCTCGGAGCTATTTGTCGAAAAAGAAAAGAGCCAGGAGAGCAGCCGATTACTGCATAAAGAGGTTGAGAGGCTGCTGGTAGAACGAAAAAAGGCGGAAGAGCTTATCCGGCTCAGGCGCGCCGAGAAAGAAGAGACTGATCACAAAATTAACGAGCTTAAAATAGAGTTGAGCCAGTTAGAAGTTCGGCAGCAGGATTTGATCGAGAGGGTGCAGGAACAGTTGCAGATTGATTTGGCCGAGGCTTATGAAGATTACAACCAGGAAGATGTTGACTGGGACAAGGTCAAAGAAGAGATAACCGAGCTTAGGGGCAAGATTGAGCGGCTCGGGAACGTCAATATCGACGCGATAGATGAGCAGGAGACGCTCGAAAAACGGCATGATTTTTTGAGCGAACAGGTCCATGACCTCAACAGCAGCAGGGGGCAACTACAGCAATTGATAAGCCGGCTTAATAAGAAGAGCAGAGAGAAATTTCAGCAGACTTTCGAGGAGATACGGGGACATTTCCAGGAGATTTTCCGCAAGCTGTTCGGCGGGGGCAAGGCGGACATAATGCTTGAGGACGCGGAGGATATTCTCGAAGCGGGGATTGAGGTTATAGCGCGCCCGCCCGGCAAGGAGACGAGGAGCATATCGCTGCTTAGCGGCGGTGAGAAGTCGATGACGGCGCTTGCGCTGCTGTTTTCGGTTTTCAAGACGAAGCCGTCGCCGTTCTGTTTCCTCGATGAGGTTGATGCGGCCCTGGACGAAGCAAACAACGAGCGTTTCAATATGCTGCTGCGGGAGTTTCAAAAGGATTCACAGTTCATAGTAATCACACACGCCAAACGCACTATGAGCATTGCGAATGTGCTGTTCGGGATAACGATGCAGATACGGGGAGTGAGCAAGAAGATAAGCGTCAAATTCGGCGAGTT
>CAZIAN010000259.1:0-7006 GCA_964537355.1 uncultured Pirellulales bacterium
GGTATGATGTACTTCGACGATATTCGTCTGTATCCTCCGGCACCGTAAGATGGCATTTGGCTGTATAAGTAAAATTGTTCAGCTAATGTAGTCGATTTGTAATTTCGGGGCCTGTACTGATTGTGTACAGGTCCCTTTTTTTATTGATAATTGTTGAAATTTCCGATTTAACAACTAAAAGAAAATCCAAGGGACTCTCATAAAGACTTAAGGCCTTGGCATAAATCAGAGTAAATATCCGTATAAACTCTGAGATGTTAGGTCCGGGATAAAAAATAGGTTTGACGGTCATGATAGGCGGTATTATACTCTGTAATCAGTATTGTGCAGGAATGAGAATTGTCTTCCGCCCCGCCACGCGTCGGCCGGACGCGGGGGGTGGTACTTCTTGTTGGAGTCGAAAATGGATGAAAGTAAGATTGTCGCTGAAGGTATAACCTTTGACGATGTGCTGCTGATACCTGCCAAAAGCGATTTCGTGCCGAGCCAGGCGGACACACGAACTCAATTGACCAACAATATTACGATAAATATACCGATTGTCTCGGCTGCTATGGATACGGTTACAGAGGCGGCATTGGCGATAGCGCTGGCTCAGGAAGGCGGCATCGGGATAATTCATAAAAACCTCTCCGTGGAAGAGCAGCAGCGAGAGGTGGCCAAGGTTAAACGCTCCGAGCATGGGGTTATCATCGATCCGGTGACATTAACGCCGGGCCAGCCTGTCCGGAGAGCACAGAAGCTGATGAAAGAGCAGAACGTATCCGGCATTCCCATCGTTGACGGTAAAAAACTCGTGGGTATTCTCACTCGTAGAGACTTGAAATTTCTCAAAGACTATGACGTCGAGATAAGTTCTATAATGACAAAGAACAATCTTGTTACGGGTCCGGCCGGGACTACTCTTGAGCAGGCAAAGGTAATTTTGCAGAAGCATAAGATCGAAAAACTGCTCCTGGTTGACGCCGATGGTGAATTGGCGGGATTGATTACTATGAGGGACATCGATCGCGTTCTGCAGTATCCCATATCAGCCAGGGACCGGCGGGGCCGCCTGCGTGTCGGGGCCGCGGTGAGCGTTCATGAGTATGAGCGAATCGAGGCACTGATAGCGGCTGATGTCGATATTATAGTTGTCGATACCGCCCACGGACATTCCCAGAACGTCATCGATACCGTAAAGAAGATTAAATCCGAATATGATATCGATGTAATAGCGGGTAATATAGCCACTACTAAGGCCGCAGAGGATTTAATTGATGCCGGCGCTAACGCCGTGAAGGTTGGTATCGGGCCCGGAGCGATTTGTACCACAAGGGTGATTTCCGGAGTGGGAATGCCTCAGGTATCGGCTATTATCAACTGCGCAAAGGTGGGCCAAAAGCATAATATTCCCGTTATTGCCGACGGTGGAATCCGACAATCAGGTGACATAAGCAAGGCGATTGCCGCAGGGGCTTCCAGCGTCATGATAGGTTCGTTATTTGCAGGCCTCAAAGAAAGTCCCGGACAGCTCGTTATATATAAAGGAAGGCAGTTCAAAGAATACAGAGGCATGGGCTCTTTAGGAGCCATGGTCAAAGGCTCCGCCGAAAGATACGGGCAAAGCAGCTCAACCGAAAGAAGCAAGCTTGTCCCCGAAGGCGTAGAGGGAAGGGTGCCGTATCGAGGCACGCTCAGCGATTTTGTCTATCAGCTCGTTGGTGGACTCAGGGCCGGTATGGGTTATTGCGGAGCAAAAAATATCGAACAGCTCATGAAAAACAGCCGGTTTGTTCGTATAAGCTCAGCATCAGTCCACGAGTCTCACCCACATGATATACAAATAACACAGGAAGCGCCGAATTATTCGGTCAGCGTGCCTTTTGAAGATTGACAAAAGACAGGAATATACTATTCTTAATGAACAAATCGAAATCGTTTGTTGTTTTGCCTTATCAAAGAGAAAGGGGACAATGAAATGGGTAAAGTCAGCCGGAATGGATTTTGGCTCATAACGTTTTGTTCGTGTCTGCTGTTCCTGGTTGTTTCTCAGGCTGCCGGCGCCGTTAAAAATGACCCGAACGACCCTAATGACCCTAATGGCCCGAACGGACCAAGAGCAGTCTTGAGCGGTAAATGGGACGCCGTTATTTCGATCCTTCGGAACAAGGACATCGAACAGGAAGTCAAAGAGAAGCAAATCGATAAAATCGTAACTCCGATATTTGATTTCCCACTGATGGCCAAGCTTTCATTGGGAAGAAAGCACTGGCCAAAATTAGACTCATCACAACTCGAGAAATTTACTCAACTTTTTAGCGAGCGCCTTAAGAAATCATATTGGGAAAAAATCGCGCTTTACAAAAATGAAAAGGTCTTGTTCAAACCCACAGAGAAAAAGAAGAGCACTTATATCATCCCGACGGAGCTGATATACAAGGATAAAAAGGTGGCCATACTGTACAAGCTTCGAAAGGTGGGAAAATCTTGGAAGATATACGATGTGGAAATACAGGGTGTCAGCGTTCTTCTGACATACCGCTCACAATTCGACGAAATCCTTAGTCACGGCACTGTTGAGGAACTTCTTTCTCGCCTGGAGAAGCCTCCGAATGATTGATCCCTGATATGCTGAGCAGGCATGGTATTATGACGAAACATCAATCAGCGGTATCATTTTTTTTCGACCGAGTGGTCCTGGGATATCCTAAGACTGTCATTCTTTGTCTCCTGATAGTGGTTGGCTTTCTCGGCTACCAGGCCAGGCGTTTCAGACTGGATGCCTCGGCTGAAACGTTAGTTCTGGAAAATGACGAAAGCCTCCGATACTCGCGTATAATCAGCTCCCGATATGGACAGCGCAGCTTTCTTATCCTGACATATACGCCCCGAGACGACATGTTCTCACCCGATACACTGAGCACCTTAGGCCGGCTGCAGGATGATTTACTGTCTCTGGAAGATGTCGAATCGGTGCTTTCAATCCTGGATGTCCCTCTGCTCGAAAGCCCCCCGGTTTCAATCAAGGACCTTACGGGCGATCTGCCCACCCTTGAGTCCCCAACTGTCGATAGGGAGATGGCAAGAATCGAGCTTCGCCAAAGTCCTCTATATCAGAATCTGTTGATAAGCTCGGATTTAAAGACTACAGCCCTGCTGGTCTATTTAGCGGATGATGATTTTTTTCGCGGCCTGTTAGAGCAACGCAACGAGCTGCTGCGGAAAAAAGATACCGGTTCATTGACCCCTGCTGAACATACCGAGCTGAGAAGTTTGACTGTGCAATACCGCCAGCGTAAGGACCAGGCCAGAACAAGAAGCCATAAGAATATTATGGCCATACGGGCAATTATGGATAAATATCGATCCGACGCAGAGCTGTTTCTCGGCGGTGTCGGAATGATAGCCGACGACATGATAACCTTCATTAAGAAAGATTTGAAGGTCTTTGGGCTCGGAGTTTTGTTCTTTCTGATTCTTATGTTGTTTATCATATTCAGGAGAAAACGCTGGATATTTCTCCCGATACTCTGCTGCGTGGTTTCGGTAGTCTGTATGATTGGGCTGTTGGGATGGTTTGGCTGGGAGGTTACGGTCATATCATCCAATTTCATCTCTTTACAGTTGATTATAACCTTAGCTATTGTGATACATCTGATTGTACGTTTCCGGGAACTGCTTGCCCAGAATCCTCAGGCCCCTGTTCGTCAGTTAATTTTCGATACCGTGAGGTTCAAGCTAAAGCCCTGTGTATATGCGGTACTGACCACGATAGCCGGTTTTGCGTCTTTGTTACTTTGTGACATCCTACCGGTTATCACATTCGGCTGGATGATGATTGCCGGTTTGATTGTGTCTCTGATTATAACGTTTCTGCTTTTCCCCGTCGTACTGATGCTGATTCCCAAAGAGAAGCCGACGGATGAGCAAAAGGGACGCTTTTCGTTAACATCCACACTGGCGGGATTTACCGAACGCCGCGGCATGCTGATAGTAGTTATTAGCGCACTGCTTATTGTTTGCAGCGTTATTGGTATCTCGAGATTAAATGTGGAAAACAGTTTTATCGATTATTTTCACAAAACCACCGAGATTTACCAGGGAATGAAAGTAATCGATCAGCAACTGGGCGGAACTACCCCACTGGATATCACAATAGATTTTGAACAGACCACCCCTGAAGCCGCACCCGCCGAAACTGTGGCAGCCAAAAGTAAAGATGCCTCGGATGAGTTCAGTGAGTTCGACGAGTTCGCTGAATATGACAAGGCCGCCACCGATGAGAAATACTGGTTTAACTCCGCAAAGATGGCACGCGTAAAGACCGTCCACAATTATCTCGATAAACTGCCAGAAACCGGCAAGGTCTTATCTTTGGCCACCTTGTTGGCAATTACCGAAAAGTTAAACAACGGCAAGCCTCTCGACAGTTTTGAACTTGCTTTGCTCTATAGCGAAACTCCGGACAAATTCAAGACCATGCTGATCAAGCCCTATGTCTCGGTAGAGTATAATCAGGTTCGCTTCTGGGTGCGAGTCAGAGATTCCGAGAAGTCTCTGAAACGCAACGAGCTGCTGATTAAGATTAAGAAAGACCTGACCGGAATGATGGAGCTAAAAAAAGAAAATATCCATCTCTCCGGCATGTTGGTCCTGTACAATAACATGCTGCAAAGTCTGTTCCATTCGCAGATACTTACATTGGGCATTACTGTGCTGTTGCTGACCGGGATGTTTCTGGTACTGTTCAGGTCGTTGAAAGTAGCTCTGATAGCCATGCTCCCCAACGTCCTTTCGGTTGCAGTCGTGCTCGGTTTTATGGGCTGGCTGAACATTCCTCTGGATATGATGACAATAACCATCGCGGCCATCAGCATAGGAATTGCCGTCGATAACACGATACACTATATCCACCGGTTCAAAGCTGAATTTCAAAAAGATAGCAATTACCTGAATACCATGCATCGATGCCACCGAAGCATCGGCCATGCGATGTATTATACCTCGATTACTATTATTATAGGTTTTTCAATACTGGCAATGTCCAATTTCATTCCAAGCATCTATTTCGGCCTGCTGACAGGATTGGCCATGTTGATGGCGCTGCTTGGCGCCCTTACTCTCCTGCCGCAAATGCTGATTCTTGTCAAACCTTTTGGTAAAGAGCTTGAGAGTTCCGACCGATAACTATATGATGGTAATAAAAGCATCAAAGACGATTATTAATAAGGAAAAAATGAAATTACAATCCTGGGCTGTTGTTATACTTCTGGTTATGATTGCTGGCTGTGCGGTCTCTGACAAATCCACATCTGCTAACGGTTTCGCAGATGTTTCAGCAAATGGACAAGGCGGCCTTATGGGCTCGGCTGCCGAGGCAGAGGAAGAATCATTTACCGATGAGGAATTTGATTTGCTGGAAGAGGAGCTTGACAAAAAGGAAGTCGGAGTGGCCGATCCCCTGGAATCCTTTAATCGTTTAATGTTCGGCCTGAATGACTCCCTTTACTTCTTAATATTCAAACCCGTTGCCCAGACGTATAAGGGAGTTGTTCCCGAACCCGCTCGAATCGGTGTGCGCAATTTCTTCCAGAATATTGGAACGCCCGTTCGTTATGTGAATTGCCTGCTGCAGGGAAAAGGCCCGTCCGCTGATATTGAGCTGCGCCGCTTTTTGGTAAATACGTCGATAGGTGTTCTGGGATTCGGAGACCCGGCCAGAGACCAATACGGACTTCAGCCCGTCTGGGAAGACCTGGGACAGACACTTGCGGTATATGGTATGGAAAACGGCTTCTATATCGTCTGGCCGGTATTCGGCCCATCGACCATGCGCGATTCGATTGGCATCCTGGGCGATGTGTTCCTAAATCCCGTTCGCTATGTCCGGCCAAGGGAGACTTCATATATTATATCGGCCACGAGGGTGATAAATGGAAGCTCATTTCATATAGAGGAATATGAGGAATTCAAGGCCGCCTTTCTGGAACCGTACGTAGCTATGCGAGAAGCATATATCCAACACCAGGAAGAAAAAATAAAACAATAACTCCCTTTTAACTTTCAATCCACAAATGTCATTCCTGCGCAAGCTGTCCTGAGCGAAGTCGAAGGAGCACCGAATCCACTTGGAATAGCTGCGGCATAGAGGTCACGGTTCCAAAATATGTCTGCGTGTGTCCCTTTCGTGGCCGGTTAGATCTCGTCGCCGTCGGCATTCACGACAATCTCAGTGCTCTTGCCGTCCCTGACTATCTCAACGGCATAATTGGTCATGGTTTTAGTCAATTTGATGACCTTGCCGTTTTGGGTTTCGTAACTGATCTCGATACGCTCGATTCGCCCCATCGTGCTGCCATTAGAGGACTTTCGGATGGTCTTCATCACGGCGTCCGGCAGGTTCTCGGCGCCGATCACGACCGTGAACTCAAGCATGGTCCCATCGGCGGTGATGTCCGTTTCCTTCTCGGTCGCCACATCCATAAACTCGATGTCATAGACCATGACACTGTCTTCTTCCTCCATGTCCAGCTTGAGAATCTGGGCCTTGGGGAACGCTGTCCTGAAGGTCCTCGCCACCGCATCGGGCAGCTTGGTGTCCAGGGCTGGCATGTGGATCTGCACGAGTTCAAAGTCATCGTCCCTCAACAGGCCGACGCCGGGGGCAAACAGCTTGTTCTCGACGCCGCTCTCCAAGCCGCTCGACTCCTTGGTCTTCAAGCAGTTCCTGAATGTCCCGGCGGGCACCTTGACCCTTTCACTGACGCTGACAACCTCCGCGCGGTCCAGGGCCGCCTTCGGAGCTGCTTCCTGGTAATACCGATTGCCCACCTTCGGCTTACCGGGCATCATCAGGCCGAACTTCGCGTCGTTGACCCCTGATAGCCAGCTTCCCTCATGGCTGGTCACCTTGCCGTTCTTATCGTACATATTGACGTCCTCGCCGAAATAATAGATGTCACCGCTGGCCTTATCGATGGCGAAGTAGTTGCGGGAGACCTCTTCCAGTCTGCCGCCCTTGGTC
>CAZIAN010000260.1:0-6982 GCA_964537355.1 uncultured Pirellulales bacterium
AAGCCGGAGGATAATGTCATTCAGGGTCGCAGTGGAGCCGGACGTACAGGTATGTCCGACGGACAGTTGGTAGAGCCGGTAGCCAAGGCGCTTTCTGATAATGAGTACGGTCTGCGGGAACGAGCATCGAACACTCCTCTGGAAAGCGGGCAGGTCAAGGATGAGGACACGAAGGCCCAAACGGGAGGCACAGGGCTTGGCAAGAGCAGCGACAGCACTAGTATGTTCGGGGTAGGTGGGAAACTGCCTCCGAGTGTATTGGATAAGATGAAAGCTACAGAGGAAAAGCAACTCAATATCCGTCAGTCGACAGAGGATCTTGTGCTCAAGCTTGAGAGTCATAATCTGCCGACAATGGGACTGAAACAATCCATTCGAGCGATGAAAGGAGTGGAAGATTCTATAAATACTCGCAGCGGAGTAGGTATCCGGGGAGCTTACGATGAAGTTGTGGACTCACTGAAGAAATCACATCGGGCATTAGGCAGACAAATTGCGCTGCAATATAGCGGTGATAAAGCACCGGGTAAGAAGCTGAACGATATGCTTTCCGGGCAGCAACAGAGCCGTTTTAAGGGCTATGAGAATATGATAAGCGCCTATTTCGAGGCGCTGGCACAGGGCAAAGATAAAGGACAGAATAACGAAAAATAATAAAGGGACATTTTGGGATGTAGTTAGAGTATGTTGAAAGTGGTGTTTTCAAAAGGATGGAATTTATGGTTGCTGTGTGCAGCGGCGATAGCTCTGTTAGTATGCGATATCGGGCGGACTGCAGAAAATGGAAGGTCAGTTGCATGGCATCTTGAAGAAGCGGCATTTCGAATTCGCATTGAAAAAGACCCCGCTTACTCACAGGCGCCTGATGTTCACCTGTCTGATTCGAGAAAATCAGAGGACAAAAGGCAATGGAATGGCTCATACTTCAGACTCAATGGAAAAGTCTATAAAAAAGGCATAACTATGTCCTGTCCCGGAAATGCTACTTACAAACACCAGAAAGAATATAGGCGTTTTGTGGCGTTGGCCGGACTTAGTGACAAAGCGGATCCGAATATGTCAGTCAGGCTTGAGGTTTTTGCTGACAAAAGGAGAATTTACAAATCCGAGCCGATAACCAAGTATATGCTGCCGATTGAAATTAATGTTGGTCTTCCATCAACGGCAAAGAACATCAAATTAGCTACAACGGGTTCCGATATGAAAGGCAAGCGGCGGCTGAGTCTTGTTGACGCAGGTTTTCTTTTGAGAGGGAAAAATCCGGAGGTCTCTTATGCGAAGCTCTATATGCCCGGATATGATACGAGGGATTACGAATCGGTCGTTTTTACCTCTATAGGTCAAGAGGTCCCCAGCCGGATTTTTCAGGCCCAACAGGATGAGCCGATGGAAATTCTTTTCGACAACACCCGCGGCAGTACAATCTATTTCGTTTATCTTGTGCCGAAAGATAAATATAAACCTGTACACTCGGAGTGGGAACCAGAATCGGGAGTAACTTTAGAGACAAGATATACAACGAAAAATTATTCTGAGTGCAAGAAACTGTCGGGATTGTTGAAAGTGTGGAATAATGCAGCCAAGCCTGTGGACAAGACTCTGGTTGATAATATTCACCATTCGTATCCAATTCATCATTTATCAGATGTGAAAGGTAACAAACCTCGCCTGGCACTATATAGATATGAGGGTTTTTTCCGGGTTGAGAAGGCCGGTGAATATGTTTTTGCCACGGCCTCGAATTGGGCTTCACATCTGCTCGTCGATGGTAAGCTGGTGGTAAGCTGGCCCGGTGAACACAGTTACCGATCCGGTATCAGGGGGCAAAAACAGGGTAAAGTTTCCCTGAAAGCGGGTGTACACAAGCTGGAATATCTGAACTACAGTCCGTGGGGCAAAATGTTTACTTTAGCTGCATGGCAAAAACCGCAGGAGAAATTAGGTCTTATGGCCAGAGACGGTTTTCTTCCTGTCGAACGCTTTGTGGCTACGGCGATTGGATATAAAGACCTGACTAAAGACGGCGGCAGCTTTAAATGGCAGGCAATTGACGACTGGCGGCTGGACCAGGACAAAGAGGCTATGGTTCGGATACGTTTTGATGTGATGGAGGCAAGGCAAGACGGTTATTATTCATACAGGTGGAAATTCGACGATGGTAAAATCGAGGCCGGCAAAAGTATCGAGCATGTTTTTTTACGACCTCAGATGCGCACGGTTATCCTTGAAGTGCTCAAAGGCAGCAAAGTAGTTGCAGAAGTGAAGCAAAAAATCGATGTTCATATTATATCGGATAAAATCCAGCTTGAGCCGGGTAGCGAACAGGCCTTTGAAAAAGCTATATCCGAAAGTGACTTTAACAAGCTGCCAATAGGTGACATTGTCAATTTGTATGCATTTGCCGACGGTCTTGAGCGACAACAGTGGAAGCAGCGGGCCGTGGCGGCTTTGATGAAGAGGATGGATGAGCTTGTATCGGATTCACAGAATTGGGATTTCTGCCTTGGATTGGGTCAGTACCTACGTTCGGCTCCCATCAGGCAATATGAACAGGCGTTAACACTTTTTGGTCGTCTTTCGGAAAAATCAGCAGGTAATACATTGGTTCATCAAGGTGCGGCGGTTTCTCAGGCTGAATTGTTGGTGCAGTGTTTCGGAAAGGCCCAGGAGGCGTTGAATATTCTAAGCCAGCTCGAAAAGAAGAAAAAATTAGACAATAAAATAGTGACTCGATTTAGGACAACCCAGGCCGAAGCTCTGATTGCTATGGAGCAGGTTGAACAGGCGAGGGAAATACTGCAAAATCTCCAGGCAGCCAACAGTAACAAAGAGCAGGTTAAGGATGTTGGGATGCTGCGCCATGCGAGGCAGTTGGCGGATAACACAGATGAGCCGGAGCAGCTTGATTATGCGATGGAGAATATCGAGAAAATAATTGCTGATGACCCGGTCAAGTTACTGATGCCTAATTTGAACCTGATAAAACTGGATGTGCATTTGGCAAGGAAAGAATTTTTAATCGCTTTTCATTTAGCTGAGCGGCTGAATAAGCTCGAATTAAGTAACTACTATCGGTCACAAATGCTGGTCCGGCAGGTAAAAGCACTCTGTGGTATCAAGGCCGTGGACCAGGCCAAGATTATTTACGAGACGATGACGGCAAACTATCCCTACAGCCCGGCGGTGGCGGAAGCCAAGAAGGCTATTGTCGAGACAGTCGTTGCGGGGCAAAAACGATAGCCGGTATCCACGTAATTTCAAATTTTGCGATCCGATTCTATAGCGTCCACGGTTTTCTATATTTGTAGTGCAGCAAGTTATTAGCGTCTCTGTTATTAATGGCGCGTTCTTTTTTCGGGTCCCATTCGATTCGAGATTTTGTAGCCAGAGCGATATTTGCCAAGTGAGCAAAAGTTGTTGAGCGGTGGCCTGTTTCCATATCACAATTGGTTTGCTTGCGGGTTTTCATACAATCAAGGAAGTTTCGAATATGCTGGACGGTAAGGTCACCATCTATTCGTTTGCTTTCGAAGGGTTCGATATTAGAGCCGCTATCCTGAAATTGTCCTGCTTTTGAAGGGACGATTTTATAGCCAGCTTCTCCGCTTGTGCCAGCGTAAAGGTTTCCGAGAGTGCCCCGGAACTCTACCTCTCCATCTATTAAGGCGGGGCCTCCGTTAGCTTCGTATTGACCGAAAATAAGCAATGAGCCGGAGGGCATTTCAAAAATCACCTCCATCGTATCAGGAATTGTCCGGTCGTCATTAAGGGCGAACCTTCCACCATGGGCGGATATCGAGACAGGGGCCTGCTCCGACAACACCCAGCGCATAGCGTCACAATAGTGCACGCCCCAGTTGGCCATCTGAGATGAATAAAGCTGCAACCAGCGGAATTTGTATAAAGAGATATTGTTTTTGTAAGGACGTTTTGGCCGGGGACCAAGCCACATATCCCAATCCAGACCATCCGGCGGAGCGGTATCAGGAAATTGGCCAATACCGTTTGGATACATATTACTTATCCGGTATGCACGGGCTACCGTTACCTTGCCGATTTTGCCTGCCTGAAGTTTGTCGGCGATTTGCATGTATGATTTGGAGGAGCGACGGTGAAGGCCGACCTGGATTACTCTGTTGTACCGCTTTGCAGCCTCAACCATCTTTCGACCTTCGAATATTGTTATCGAAAGCGGTTTTTCGACATACACATCTTTTCCAGCCTGACATGCCATTATAGCCTGAACAGCGTGCCAGTGGTCGGGTGTGGCGATAACTACCGCATCTATGTCTTTGCGGTCGAGCAGGCGGCGGAAATCTTTGTATCGTGTTACGTTGCGGTTCAGTTTTTCAGTCATCTTCGGGACCCTACCGCCCAATGAATCTTTGAGCTTTTGGTCAACTTTCGAATAATCTCTGGCCAGATACGGCTCGTAAACATCGCAGAGGGCGGCGACTTCAATATCATCCTGTTTTAAGAAGCCATCGAGAAGCTGTGTGCCACGGTTACCGACGCCAATAAAACCTACACGAATTTTTTCATTGGCTCCCCTTGCTGAGCTGATTAGAGGTGTGCCTATGGCATTTAAGCCTAATGTGAGGGAAGCCGCCGCAACGGTCGAATTTTTCAGGAATTTTCGTCTTGTAGTTTTCTGCATGTTTTCGTTCATTTTGTTATCTCCAAAAATCTTTTTAGTATTTACAATCGAATATGAGTTTATTGAATGTTAACGATTATGCTTTACTTTTTCTTCCCAATCTTCGAGCAACAATTTTAATTTCCGCAGGCCTTCTTGTCTGGCGCTCAAGAGGTTATTTTTTTCAGCAGGGTCTTTTTCGAGGTCGAAAAGATATTCTTTTATGCCGTTGCCGTTCTGCAGCCGGATATATTTCAAATCCCCATCCCGGACAGCTTTTCTTGTGTTTTCGCCTCTTCGTGCACGCCAGAAAAGAGTGCGTTTTTGAACGGGCTGCTTAGTTTCTATCATTCGTAAAATATCTATGCCGTCAAATGGACGGTCCTCTGGTGGTTTGGTACCTGCTATTCTGACAATAGACCGGGAAAAATCCAAAGTTATACAGGCCTGGTGCGATACCGTATCTGAAGGGATTACGCCGGGCCATTTTACGATGCACGGCACTCTTATGCCGCCTTCGAAAAGATTTCCTTTATAGCCGGAGTAAGGTGAGTTATTGCCTTTGCTGTTGGCACCATTATCGCTCATAAAGATAACGAGTGTATTGTCCGATACTTTTTTATCCTGTAACGCCCTAAGTATCTTTCCGATACCCTCGTCCATCCGTTCAACCATTTCGATGTATGTTTCTCTGGAGCCTTTGTTGTAGTCGGCTTGCGCAACGGGCTGGTCCTTTTTGTCGTTAGGCCCCTGATAAGGAGTGTGTGGTGAGGTATATGGAACATAGAGGAAAAAAGGGCTGCTCCGCGGGCGTTGAATAAATTTGACCGCCTCTTCGGTTATAAGGTCGGTAAGGTAGCCTTCCCGTTTGATAATCCTGTCATTTTGATAAAGAGCCGGCTGACCGGTGTATTCGCAGTGGTAGAAATAATCGACGGCTCCGCCCACCGGGCCGAACCAGTAATCGAAACCATGCCTTAGAGGGAAGAATTTCTTCTCGTATCCAAGGTGCCATTTACCGCAGATTGCTGTTGCATAACCGGCATCTTTTAGCATTCGAGCGATGGTTGTCTGTTCAGCGGGAAGACCCATGTCGTTTGTTTGGCGTAACCGGATGGCATCGTCGTAACGACCGACGTTGCCAATACCAAGGGCACATTCCAAACCACCTACACGCTGTTGATAACGGCCCGTCAGCAGGGCGGTCCTGGTTGGAGTGCATTCGGGGGCATTGGAATAGAAGGTTGTGAATCTGACCCCTTCGGCTGCCAGGCTATCAATGGCCGGAGTGCGAATATCGGTGCAGTCGTAACTTCCGAGGTCTCCATATCCCAGATCGTCTGCCATAATAAGAATAATATTGGGAACTTGCGCATTTGGAGACGCGCCAAAATGACATCCGGGGCAAACAGCAGCCAGAGCAGTAAGACCTGCGGTTTGAGCCAGAAACTGACGCCTTGTAATTGGCTTTGCCATAATAATATTCCTTTAAATGGTAGAGTATAAAGATGTCCTGTGATTACTATTGTAGGGTTATCGAAGGGCATCGAAAAGGTAAATTTTTGGCTCTTCTGCAATAAAATTCGTGAATGTTGGTTATTTTTCGTGTATTTTGTTATCTTTAGCGTGTTTCAAATTACATTTATTTTAACTATTTAAGGCAGAGGATTGAATTGAAGGCTTTAATTCACACTAAACCATATTGTTTTGAATATTCAGATTTTCCCGATCCCGTGGCGGGTGATGATGAGGTGCTGATTCGCGTCAAAGCGTGTGGTATTTGCGGTTCGGATGTTCATGGCTTTACGGGTAAGACGGGCAGAAGGATTCCCCCTTTGATTATGGGCCATGAGGCGGCCGGCGTTGTTGAAGATTTTGGCAAGAATGTGAAGGATTTCAAAAAAGGGGACAGAGTTTGCTTTGATTCAACAGTATATTGCAATAAATGCCAGCCCTGCCGGAATGGCTTATATAATCGCTGTGACAAACGGCAGGTATTAGGAGTTTCCACACCGGAATTTAAGAGGCACGGTGCATTTGCTGAATATGTGGCTGTGCCTTCGTGGATTGTCTTTAAGATTCCGGACAATATGTCATTTATTCAGGCGGCTTTTTTGGAGCCGGCGTCCATAGGTACACATGCCGGCAACAGACCACCGATATCTTCTGAAGATACAGTTGTGGTTATCGGAGGCGGGACGATAGGGCTTTTTGTTATGCAGGCAGCACGGTTAAGAGGTGCGGCCAAGGTCATTGTGGTCGATATTAATGAATTTCGGCTTGGTTTGGCCAGCAAGTTAGGAGCAGATAAGGTTATCAATCCTTTGAACTCCGACCTAAGAGAAA